>NZ_DASRBZ010000386.1:0-11425 GCF_035653355.1 Mycobacterium sp.
CCGGTGTTCCCGGTGCCCGACGGGCACGACCAGGCCTCGTGGTTGCGGCACGAGGTCGAGGCCGGGCTGGTCCGGCGATTCCCGGACGGAATACCGCCGGGGTATGCCGAGCGTGCCGCCTACGAGATCGAGGTGATCTGCGCCAAGGGTTTTCCGTCGTACTTCCTGATCGTGGCGGATCTGGTCAACTACGCGCGATCGGTGAACATCCGGGTCGGCCCGGGACGGGGGTCGGCGGCCGGGTCGCTGGTCGCCTACGCGCTGGGCATCACCGATATCGACCCGATCCCGCACGGGCTGCTGTTCGAGCGGTTCCTCAACCCCGAACGCACATCGATGCCAGACATCGACATCGACTTCGACGACCGCCGCCGCGGCGAGATGGTGCGCTACGCCGCCGACAAGTGGGGACACGACCGGGTGGCGCAGGTCATCACCTTCGGCACCATCAAAACTAAAGCGGCGCTGAAGGATTCAGCGCGGATCCACTACGGTCAGCCGGGTTTTGCGATCGCCGACCGGATCACCAAGGCGCTGCCGCCGCCGATTATGGCCAAAGACATTCCACTGTCGGGGATCACCGACCCCAACCACGAGCGCTACAAGGAAGCCGCCGAGGTGCGCGGCCTAATCGACACCGACCCCGACGTGCGCACCATCTACGAGACCGCCCGCGGCCTGGAGGGCCTGATCCGCAACGCCGGCGTGCACGCCTGCGCGGTGATCATGAGCAGCGAACCGCTGACCGATGCGATCCCGCTGTGGAAGCGGCCGCAAGACGGCGCCATTATCACCGGCTGGGACTACCCGGCCTGTGAGGAAATCGGTCTGCTGAAGATGGATTTCCTGGGCCTGCGGAACCTGACGATCATCGGCGACGCGATCGAGAACATCAAGGCCAACAGGGGAATTGACGTCGATCTGGAGTCGGTGCCGCTCGACGACCCGGCCACATACGAATTGCTCGGCCGCGGTGACACGCTCGGTGTGTTCCAGCTCGACGGCGGTCCCATGCGCGATCTGCTGCGGCGCATGCAGCCCACCGAATTCGAAGACGTCGTCGCGGTGATCGCGCTGTACCGGCCCGGGCCGATGGGGATGAACGCCCACAACGAGTACGCCGACCGCAAGAACGGCCGCCAGCCCATCAAGCCGATCCACGCCGAACTGGCCGAGCCGCTGCAAGAGATCCTCGCCGAGACCTACGGCCTGATCGTCTATCAAGAGCAGATCATGCGGATCGCGCAGAAGGTCGCGGGCTACTCATTGGCCCGAGCCGACATTCTGCGAAAAGCCATGGGCAAGAAGAAGCGAGAGGTCCTCGCCAAGGAGTACGAGGGCTTCTCGGCCGGAATGAAGTCCAATGGGTTCTCCGACGGAGCCGTCAAGGCGCTGTGGGACACCATTTTGCCGTTCGCCGACTACGCGTTCAACAAGTCGCACGCCGCCGGGTATGCGATGGTGTCGTACTGGACGGCCTACCTGAAGGCCAATTACCCCGCCGAGTACATGGCCGGGCTGCTCACCTCGGTCGGCGACGACAAGGACAAGGCCGCAGTGTATTTGGCCGATTGCCGCAAACTCGGCATCACCGTGCTGCCGCCGGACGTCAATGAGTCGGGCCTGAACTTCGCCTCGGTCGGCACCGATATCCGCTACGGGCTCGGCGCAGTCCGCAATGTGGGTGCAAACGTCGTTGCGTCACTGCTCAATACCCGCACCGAGAAGGGCAAGTTCACCGACTTCTCCGACTACCTCAACAAGATCGACATCGCGGCGTGCAACAAGAAGGTCACCGAGTCGCTGATCAAGGCCGGCGCGTTCGATTCGCTGGGCCACCCCCGCAAGGGCCTGTTCTTGGTGCACACCGATGCCGTCGACTCGGTGCTGGGCACCAAGAAGGCCGAGGCGATGGGCCAGTTCGACCTCTTCGGCGGCACTGACACGGCCACCGACGCGGTGTTTTCCGTCAAGATTCCCGACGAAGAGTGGGACGACAAGCACAAGCTGGCGTTGGAACGCGAAATGCTGGGGCTGTACGTTTCCGGGCATCCGCTCAACGGCGTCGCGCACCTGCTGGCCACCCAGGTCGACACCGCCATCCCGGCGATTCTCGACGGCGACGTCCCCAACGACGCCCCGGTCAAGGTCGGCGGCATCCTCGCGTCGGTGAACCGGCGCGTTAACAAGAACGGAATGCCCTGGGCCTCAGCGCAATTGGAGGACCTCACCGGCGGCATCGAGGTGATGTTCTTCCCACACACCTACTCCACCTACGGCGCCGAAATCGTCGACGACGCCGTGGTGCTGGTCAACGCGCGAGTGAAGATCTCCGACGACCGCATCTGTTTGATCGCCAATGAGCTTGTGGTCCCGGACTTTTCGAGTGTACAGCCGGACCGGCCGCTGGCCGTCAGCCTGCCCACCCGCCAGTGCACCATCGACAAGGTGACGGCGCTCAAGCAGGTGCTGGTCCGCCACCCCGGAACCTCGCAGGTGCATCTGCGCCTGGTCAGCGGAGAGCGGGTCACCACATTGGAGTTGGACGCCTCGCTGCGGGTGACGCCGTCGCCGGCGCTGATGGGAGACCTCAAGGCGCTGCTGGGCCCGGGCTGCCTGGGTTGATGACGGCTTCAAAATTCGCTGAACGCCGCGCTCGGTTCCGCCGTCTACACGAGGAAGGCTGCTTTCTCATTCCCAACCCCTGGGACGCCGGGACCGCGATCGCGCTGGTGAAGATGGGGTTCCAGAGCATAGCCACGACAAGCGCGGGATTCGGGTTCTCGCGAGGCCTGCCCGACACGCCGGCGGCGCTCGATCTGGAAGCGGCCCTTGGCCATATCGCAGAGATGGTCAACACCGTCGATGTGCCAGTCAACGCCGACTTCCAGGCCGGCTATGACCGCGATCTCGCAGGTTTGGGAGTGAACATCGCACGCTGTGTGGCTACCGGTGTGGCAGGGCTGTCGATCGAAGATGCGTACGGCGACAGCGGTAATCCGTTGTTGGCATTGCCGGAGGCAGTTGAACGCGTCCGCGCGGCCCGGTCCGCGATCGATGAGTCGGGTGAAGATGTGCTGCTGACCGCCCGCGCGGAGTGCTTCCTCTATGGTCATCCCGACCCGCTTGCCGAGGCGATCCGCCGGTTGCAGGCCTATGCCGAAGCGGGTGCAGACGTCCTGTTCGCCCCCGGTGTGCGTCGGCGTGAAGACATTGCCGCGCTGGTCGACGCCGTTCGGCCGTTTCCGGTCAATGTGTTGATATCGGCTGATCCTGGTATCACGGTGGCAGAGCTTGCTGACCTTGGTGTGCGGCGGATAAGCCTCGGGTCGGCACTGTCACGAGTCGCTTGGGGCGCATTTCTTTCGGCTGCAATCGAACTCGCGGACGCGGGCACGTTCGGTGGCTTGTCTCACGCAGCGACTTTCGACGAACTCAACGCGTTGTTCACGCGATAGCGGCCGTACGTGGCTTTCGAGACGACGGACGACCGGGGTCTGGCATCGTCATTCGAGATCGACCCGAACGATGACAGTATCGGGCCATACCGTGCGGAGACGGGCGCGGCGTAGCTTCTCGCGGACCGACAGATCGCGGTGAACGTTAGTGACGCCCGGAACTTTGATCAGCGGCACGATGTTCCACTGCCAGCCGTACCGTTGGTGCAGTACGTTGTTGCCTGCGGCCGCGTCTTCGCCCGACAGTATGGTCGCGCGGCCGGCTACCGTCATCGCGCATGGATGAACGCGGCCCCGATAGTCGCAGGCGGTGAGCTCAACCTCGCGGTGTGCCGCCAATCGGCGCGTCTTCGGGCCGACCTTCGTTCGAAACAGTGCCGTGTTTCCCTCCAACCGGAACCAGATCGGGGTGTCGACCGGGGTGCCGTCGCGGTGATAGGTGCGCAGCAGCGCATAACGGGCGCGGCGCAGCTCATCGAGTGCCTGTTCATGCATGAGACCAAGTCAACGACTTAGAGTTGGCTCGAAGTCAAGCCTCAAGCCGGGGAGAGTGTGATGGCCGCGTATCTGACGATCGGACAAGTGGTACGTGGCACGGGTGTCGCGGCGACTACGTTGCGTTACTACGAGCAGATCGGTCTGGTACCGCCCCCGGCTCGCGTCGGTGGTAAGCGCCGTTACGACGACTCGATCCTCGTTCGGCTAGAGGTGATTCGACTCTGCAAGGCCGCAGGCTTCGGCCTAGAGGAGATTCAGAAGCTGTTCGCCGATGACGAGCCCGGGCGGCCCGCCACCCGGGCGCTCGCTGAGGCCAAGCTGGCTGAGATCGACGCACGAATGGCCGAGCTCGCACGTGCCCGCGAGATCATCCAGTGGGGCATGCGCTGCACATGTCCGTCCATCGACGCCTGCACCTGCGGCATTCACCGTGCACTCCCTGCCTAAGCGCCGGTGGTTGATCCGGCGGTCCTGCTTTCAATCCGAACTCCGGGTGGCAAGGTGCTAGCAGGGCGCTTACAGATAACGCCGTCCTTCATGACGAAGTCGACTTGGCCGGTGACCTCGATATCGGTGAACGGATCACCCGGCATGGCAACCAAATCGGCGATCTTGCCTTCGGCGATCACCCCCAGGCCGTCGAAGGCAAGCAGCTCGGCCGCCACGCTGGTCGCCGCCCGCAGTGCGCGCAGCGGGCTGATGCCGGTCGACACCATCATCGGAAACTCGCGCCAGTTTTCGTCGTGCGGGAACATGCCGGCGTCGGTTCCGAACGCGATGCGCACATTGCTTGCGGCGACCCGTTCAGCGGCGTCCAACAACGCGCTCCGGTATTTGCGGGCTTTGCGCTTGGCGTACTCGGGCATCACCGCCCACATCGGGTCGTCATCGCCGCGTTGTGCACCGGAGAGGATCGCGTACTGCGTCGGCACCAAAAACACCCCGGCGTCTTCCATCATCCGCAGCGTCTCCGCCGAGGCCAAGTTGCCGTGCTCGATGCTGCGCACCCCGGCACGGACCGCGCGCTGAATGCCTTCGTCGCCGTAGCTGTGCGGAGTTACCGGCACACCGAGATCGGTGGCGGTCGCGACCAATACGTCCATCTCCTCCTGGCTGTACGTCGCCTGGCCCGGATCGTCGGACGGCGAGGCGAAGCCCCCAGTGGCGGCGAACTTGATCCAGTCGGCTCCCGCGCGAATCTCCTGCCTCACCTTGGTCCGGATCTCGTCACACCCGTCTGCCGCCGCCAATTCCATTGGCCGCGAGGGGCCTTGATATTCGTCGGCGACCGTGCCGCTGAAGTCGCCGTGGCCGCCGCGGGCGGAAATCATGTGCGGCGCCACCACCATCCGCGGGCCCACCACGATGCCCGCCGCGACGGCGTCGCGCAGGTCGATGGTCGGATAGTCGACGTCCACGCAGGCCAAGTCGCGCACCGTGGTGAACCCGTTCATCAGCAACGTCCGCAGCACCGGCAGCGACCTCAACGCCTTCGCGACGCTGGAAGCGATGGCCACCGCGGGGCCGAGTGGCGGCGCCAACGTCACGTGCACATGGCAGTCGATGAAGCCGGGCGTCAGCGTGTGCCCGGCAAGGTCGATCACCTGCGCGTCTTCGGGCGCCTCGAGCGCGGCGCCGATCCGTTGGATCCGGCCGTCGACCACCAGCACCTGCCTCGGCGCCGGCACCTCGGCGAGGCCGTCCCACACATCAGCACCGATGATCAACGTCGCCGTCATGTCGGCGAACCTACTCTTAGGCTGGCCGGGTCTGTGCTCTGATCGGGGTAGCGACAAAGGAGAACGAGCAGATGACTACATCCGACGTACCCACCACCATGTGCGAGGCGTTTCAGCGCACCGCTGCGATCGATCCGGATGCGTTAGCGCTGCGCACACCCGGCGACACCCAGACGCTGACCTGGCGGGACTACGCGGCCCAGGTGCGTCGGGTTGCCGCCGGGCTGGTTGGGCTGGGCGTCAGGCGCGGCGACACAGTGTCGCTGATGATGGCGAACCGCATCGAGTTCTACCCCCTTGACGTGGGCGCGCAGCACGTCGGAGCGACGTCGTTCTCGGTGTACAACACCCTGCCCGCCGAACAACTCACCTACCTGTTCGACAACGCCGGCACCAAGCTGGTGATGTGTGAGGAGCAGTACGTCGAGCGGATCCGCGCCAGCGGTGCGCAGCTCGAGCACATTGTGTGCATCGACGGGTCACCGGAGGGCACCTTGTCCCTGGATGACCTGTACGCCGCCGCGCCCGCTGACTTCGACTTCGAATCTACTTGGCGCGCAGTAGAACCCGACGATGTCATCACCCTCATCTACACCTCCGGCACGACTGGTAACCCCAAAGGTGTCGAGATGACGCACGCCAACCTGATGTTCGAGGCTTCGGCGATCGATGCCGTTCTCGACGTGCACTTCGGCGACCGGATTACGTCGTTCCTGCCCTCGGCGCACATCGCCGACCGGATGATGGCGTTGTACAACCAGGAGGTCTTCGGCACCCAGGTCACCGTGGTGTCTGACGCCAAAGCGATCGCGGCGGCGCTGCCCGACGCGCGACCGACGATCTGGGGCGCAGTGCCGCGAGTGTGGGAAAAGCTCAAAGCCGCAATAGAATTCGCTGCCCTGCATGAGCAGGACGAGGCCAGGCGGCAAGCGTTGCAGTGGGCTATGTCGGTGGCGGCGAAGCGCGCCGCGGCGATGCTGGCTGGGGAGCCGATGTCCGGCGAGCTTGCTGCCGAATGGGCTAAGGCCGACGAGCTGGTGCTGTCGAAGCTTCGGGAGCGGCTCGGCTTTGGTGAGCTGCGCTGGGCGGTCTCGGGTGCCGCGCCGATCCCGAAGGAGACCCTCGGCTTCTTCGCCGGCATCGGCATTCCGATCTGCGAGGTGTGGGGGATGTCGGAGCTGAGCTGCGTGGCCAGCGTCAGCCATCCGCGCGATGCGAAGCTCGGCACGGTCGGCAAGTTGTTGCCCGGGTTGGAGGGCAAGGTCGCCGAGGACGGTGAGTTTCTGGTGCGCGGCCCGCTGGTGATGAAGGGCTACCGCAAAGAGCCGGCGAAGACGGCCGAGGCGATCGACGCCGACGGCTGGCTGCACACCGGCGACATCCTCGAAATGGACTCCGACGGCTATCTGCGGGTGGTCGACCGCAAGAAGGAGCTGATCATCAACGCGGCCGGCAAGAACATGTCGCCGGCCAACATCGAGAACGCCATCCTGGCCGCATGCCCGATGATCGGGGCGATGGTCACGATCGGTGACGGGCGGCCATTCAACACCGCGCTGCTGGTCTTCGACGCGGACTCGGTCGGGCCCCTCGCGGCCCAGCATGGACTGTCGGACGCCTCACCGGCGGCCTTGGCAGCGCACCCGGACGTGATCGCCCGGATTTCCGCCGGGGTTGCCGAAGGCAACGCCAAATTGTCACGGGTCGAGCAAATCAAACGGTTCCGGGTGTTGCCCACGCTCTGGGAGCCCGGCGGTGAGGAGATAACGCTGACGATGAAGCTCAAGCGTCGGCCGATCGCCGAGAAATACGCCGCCGAGATCGAGGAACTTTATGCGGACCAGCCCGGGGCGGATGTCCACGAACCCGCCCCCGCACCGGCCGCACAACCGGCGTGAAGTGACCGTTTATTGCCGGTGCTGCTGCAACGCCCTGAGCACCAGCCCAACGCATAAGGCAACGCCGGTGGCGGTCAGCACCGACGGCGTTGCCCTGGTGGTCACCACCCCGACAAGCAGCAACGCGGCGAACCCCGTGATCAGCGCCAGCACCTTGTACCGGGGCCAGGGCACACCGGCGACCAGCACCTCCTCAGGGGAGACCAAGGACCGTAGCTGCAGCGGAGTCGTCACAAATTAAGGCTAACTCGTACTTTCGTTTTCGGATAGCCGAAACACTCGATCCGGAAGGGTGAAAGGCGCCACAACGGGCAGACCCTTAAAGTGTCTGTATGCCGCTTTCAGGAGAATACGCACCTTCCCCGCTCGACTGGTCCCGTGAGCAGGCCGAGAAGTACATGGCGTCTGGCGGAGCAGAGGGCACCGAGCTTCAGGGCAAGCCCGTCATCCTGCTCACGACCGTCGGGGCCAAGACCGGCAAACTCCGCAAAACACCGTTGATGCGGGTCGAACACGACGGCGAGTACGCCATCGTCGCCTCACTGGGCGGCGCCCCCAAGAACCCGGTCTGGTACTACAACGTCAAGAAGAACCCGCGGGTGGAGTTGCAGGACGGCCCGGTCACCGGCGAGTACGAAGCGCGCGAGGTGTTCGGAGACGAGAAGGCCGTCTGGTGGGAACGAGCCGTGGAGGTCTGGCCGGACTACGCCAACTACCAGGCCAAGACGGACCGCGAAATTCCGGTGTTCGTGCTGACCCCCGTCCGCTGAACTGCTGTTGAATGGCACCATTGACCGGTGTCCGCCGAACTGAGCCAGGTCTCCAGCACACCGCCGCTGTCCGCGGCGGACATCGATGCTGCGGCCAAGCGAATCGCGCAGGTGGTCACGCCCACCCCGCTGCACCTGTGCGAGCGGTTGTCGGAGGTCACCGGAGCCACGGTCTATCTGAAACGCGAAGACCTGCAGTCGGTGCGCTCTTACAAGTTGCGCGGCGCCTACAACCTGCTGGTGCAGCTGTCGGAGGAAGAGATCGCCGCCGGTGTGGTGTGCTCGTCGGCCGGCAACCACGCCCAAGGTTTCGCCTACGCGTGCCGCCTGCTCGGAA
The DNA here is from genome assembly GCF_035653355.1 of Mycobacterium sp. GTDB lineage: Bacteria > Actinomycetota > Actinomycetes > Mycobacteriales > Mycobacteriaceae > Mycobacterium. The sequence goes on from NZ_DASRBZ010000386.1 coordinate 8,701, forward strand.
TCCGTGGCCGCGTCTACGTGCCGGCCAAGACGCCTAAGCAGAAGAAGGACCGGATTCGCTATCACGGCGGAGAGTTCATCGACTTGATCGTCGGTGGGTCGACGTACGACATGGCGGCTGAAGCCGCGCTCGAGGACGTGGCGCGCACGGGCGCCACGCTGGTTCCGCCGTACGACGACGTGCGCACGATAGCGGGCCAGGGCACCATCGCGGTGGAACTGCTCGACCAGCTCGACAGCGAGCCCGACTTGGTCGTGGTCCCGGTGGGTGGCGGCGGGTGCGTCGCCGGCATCACCACCTACCTGGCCGAGCGGACCGCCAACACCTCGGTGCTGGGTGTCGAACCCGGCGGCGCCGCCGCCATGATGGCCGCACTGGCCGCCGGCGAGCCGGTCACGCTCGACCATGTGGACCAGTTCATCGACGGCGCGGCGGTGAACCGGGCCGGGACCCTGACCTATGCTGCGGTGGCCGCCGCCGGTGACATGGCGTCGATCACCGCGGTCGACGAGGGTGCGGTCTGCACCGCGATGCTCGACCTTTACCAGCACGAGGGCATCATCGCCGAGCCGGCGGGCGCGTTGTCGGTTGCCGGCCTGCTAGAAGCCGACATCGAGCCGGGATCCACTGTGGTGTGCCTGATTTCGGGCGGCAACAACGACGTGTCCCGCTACGGGGAAATCGTCGAGCGCTCACTGATCCACCTGGGCCTCAAGCACTACTTCCTGGTCGACTTTCCCCAAGAACCAGGCGCGCTGCGCCGGTTCCTCGACCAGGTGCTCGGACCCAACGACGACATCACGTTGTTCGAGTACATGAAACGCAACAACCGCGAAACTGGTGAAGCGCTGGTCGGCATCGAATTGGGGTCGGCCGCTGATCTCGACGGGCTGCTGGCCCGGATGCGGGCCACCGAACTGCACATCGAAGCACTCGAGCCCGGGTCACCGGCGTACCGGTACCTGTTGTAACGACGTCTCTTTCAGCGCGAGCGGGCGCGATTGCGCAGCATTTGCGGCGTGTCGGTGTGCAGACGCGCCCGCTCGCGGTCTCAGGCATCGATCTGCAGGAGCGACTCGTCATTGGCACGGAATATCGGCTCCAGCGGCACCTCGAACCGTTCGGCCGCGTCGGCCAGCGCCTTGGCCCAGGCGCGGTCCGCCGACGAGATCGGCCGCCGACCGGGCCCGGTCAGCAGCAGAGCCACGGTGGTGCCGGACGCGGTGTCGTCAAGCAGCGTGCGCAGATCCGACATGAGTCGCCTGACGATGCGCCCCTGCGGGCGCGGGCCGATCGGCACCTGACTGAGCATTTTGATCAGGCGACGGTCCGGGCCTATGAAACCGAACCACAGCAGCTTCTCACCAAAACCCAAGGGCCCCATTAACGCCCGCCAGCGTTGGCGCAAATCCTCGGCTGAATGCACCGGCTCGGTGGCGGTCTCGATGGACGGTATCGGCAACAGTTCCTGACCAGACATGGCCGAATCATCAGCGGTTGCCGGTATCGCCGCCAGTCAGTTGTCCACAGCCCTGAGCACAGCGACCGACTGCCCTGGAAGCTCGGTGGTGTCCTCGCCGACTTGGGGCTCGTCCCAAGCCAGCACCACCTCGCCGCGCACCGGCACCGCCACCGCCCCGGTACCGAGGTTACATGCCACCACGAAATGTCCGCGGCGCATGGTGATCCAGCGTTTCGCCTCGTCATAGTCGACGTCCAGATGGTCCAGCCATGGGTCAGCGAAATCGGTTTCCTTGCGCCGCAAGGTGATCAAATCCCGATAGATGCCGAGCAGCCGGGCATGCTCGCCGCCGCCGGGCTCGTCCCAGTCCAGCTTGGAGCGCTGGAACGTGCGCGGGTCCTGCGGGTCGGGGATCTCGTCGGCGTCCCAACCGTGCTCGGCGAACTCCTTCTTGCGGCCCTCGGCGGTGGCCCGGGCGAGCTCCGGCTCCGGGTGGGAGCTGAAAAACTGAAACGGCCGCGACGAGGCCCACTCCTCGCCCATGAAAAGCATTGCCGTATAGGGTGAACCGAGTACCAGCGCGGCCTTGATCGCGAGCTGACCGAAGGTCAGGTTCTGCGACGGCCGGTCTCCGAGCGCACGGTTGCCGACCTGGTCGTGGGTGCAGGTGTAGGCCAACAGCCGGGTAGCCGGAATATTGGCTGTGTCCAGCGGCCGGCCGTGGCGGCGGCCACGAAACGACGAGTACGTGGCCGCGTGGAAGAAGCCGTGCCGCAACGTCTGGGCCAGGGTAGCCAGCGACCCGAAATCGGCGTAGTAGCCCTGGCGTTCACCAGAGACGGCGGCGTGAATGGCGTGATGGATGTCGTCGTCCCACTGCGCGGTCAGGCCGTAGCCGCCATCTTCTCGGGGAGTGATCAGCCGCGGGTCGTTGAGGTCGCTTTCGGCGATCAGCGACAACGGGCGGCCCAGCTGCTGGGACAGCTGATCGGTTTCAGCCGACAGCTCCTCGAGGATGTGGATGGCGGTGGTGTCGACCAGTGCGTGCACCGCGTCCAGGCGCAGGCCGTCGGCGTGAAAGTCGCGCATCCAGCGCACCGCACAGTCCAGGATGTAGCGGCGCACCTCATCAGAGCAAGCGTCGGCGATGTTGATACCTTCGCCCCACGGGTTGCTTGCCGACGATAGGTACGGCCCGAACCGCGGCAGGTAGTTGCCCGACGGGCCGAGATGGTTGAACACCGCATCGATCAGCACGCCCAC
>NZ_DASRBZ010000387.1:0-4664 GCF_035653355.1 Mycobacterium sp.
CGCCGCGACCCCGACTGCTGGGCGCAGTTGATCCACACCCACCAGGTGACGGTGCTGAACTTCCTGCCGGGCTGGCTGGAGATGCTGCTCGAGGTCGGTAGTGGCCGGCTGTCCTCGTTGCGGGTCGTCGCGACCGGCGGCGACTGGGTGCGGCCCGAGCTGGCCCGTCGGCTGAAAGCCGAAGCGCCGCAACTGCGATTCGCGGGGCTGGGGGGCGCGACAGAAACCGCGGTGCACGCCACGATCTGCGAGACCGTCGACCCGCCGTCGCATTGGGCTGCCGTGCCGTATGGCACGCCGTTTCCCAACATCGCGTGCCGGGTGGTCGACAGCTTCGGCGACGACTGCCCCGACTGGGTGCCAGGCGAGCTGTGGTTTTCAGGCCGCGGTATTGCGAGGGGTTACCGCGGCCGTCCCCACCTGACCGCCGAGCGCTTCGTCAGCCACGGCGGCCGGACGTGGTACCGCACGGGCGATCTGGCCCGCTACTGGCCTGACGGCACACTGGAGTTCGTCGGCCGGACCGACCACCGGGTCAAGGTCAGCGGGTATCGAATCGAAGTCGGTGAGGTTGAGTCCGCGCTGCGGCGGGTGCCCGGGGTGGTCACGGCCGTCGCAGCCGTGGTATCGACGAGGGGGGGATCGGACGTGCTGGCGGCCGCGGTGCACGTGTACGACGAGCGGGTGACCGCGGCAGGTATACGTGAACATATAGCGAATTCCGTTCCCGCATATATGATTCCGCGCCACCTGTCGTTGGTGGACCGAATCCCTTTCACAGACGGCGGCAAGATCGACCGGCGCGCTGTCGCCGACCAGCTGGCCGCGAGCGTGTCGAGTTCGCCCGAGCCGGACCGCCGCGCCGCGTCCACGCCGGTGGAGGCAGCTTTAGCAGCGATCATCGGGGAGGTGCTCGGGGTCGAGGACGTCGGCGTCGACGACGATTTCTTTGCACTGGGCGGGGATTCGGTATTAGCCACTCAAGCTGTCGCCCGGATTCGGACCTGGCTGGACGTACCCCATGCGATGGTCGCGGACATGTTCGCAGCCCGAACCATTTCCGCCCTGGCCCGCCTACTCAGCTATCGCGAGGACGACAGCCGACGACTGGTTGCCGTCGCCGAAATATACCTGGAAGTCGCCGGCATGGACGGCGAGGAAGTTTTGGCACAAGCGGCGGAAGTCGGGATGGCACATGACCGTCGATAACGTGGCGAGGGTGCCGGGCGCGTTCGCGCCTTGGATCAAATACTTTCCGGGTCAGGACCCGCAGGCGTGCATGGGCGCCACCGTGGTGTTTCCACACGCCGGCGCCGCTGCGGCAAGTTACCGAAAGCTGGCGCTGGCCTTGGCCACCCGCGGCGACACGTTTGTCGTGCAATACCCGCAGCGAGCCGAACGCATCAGCGAACCGCCGCCGGAAACCGTGCACGACTTGTCCCGCGACCTATTCGAGGCCGCACCATGGCAGCAGGTCGCGCCGTTACGCTTGTTCGGCCACAGCATGGGAGCGGTGGTCGCCTTCGAATTCGCTCGCGTTGCCGAGCGTCGCGGCGTCACCGTGCAAAAGCTGTGGGTGTCGTCCGGGCCGGTGCCGTCGACGGTCGGCAATCTGCCTGAGTTGCCCACTACCGGCCCGGAATTGCTCGCCGATCTCACCGACTTGGGCGGAACGGACCCGCGGCTACTCGCCGACGCGGAGTTCGCCGAACTGTTGACCACCGCTGCGCGCAGCGACTACGAGGCGCTCAACCGCTACCACTGCCCCGCGGGTGTGCGCATCCGCGCTGACATCCACGCCATCGGTGGACGGCACGACCACCGCATCGACATTCGCACGCTTCGCGAATGGGCCAACCACACCGAGGGTTCGTTCACGTTGTCGTTCTTCGACGGCGGCCACTTCTACGTCAACGAGCACCTCGACGCTCTGGCTAATCGAGTCATCACCGATGCCTGACCAGCACAGCGCTTTGTACGACGACCCCGTCGTCATCATCGGCATGGCCGTCGAGGCACCCGGCGACATTCATACCGCCGACGACTACTGGGCCTTGGTGTCCCAACAACGAGAAGCGCTCGGCCCATTTCCGACCGATCGAGGCTGGCCCGTCCGTGAACTGCTCGCCGGGTCCGGTCGCGGCGGCTTCAAGAAGATTCACGACTGCGGCGGTTTCCTTTCCGGCGCAGCAGCTTTCGACCCCGAATTCTTTGGCATCTCCCCGCGTGAGGCTACTACGATGGACCCGCAGCAACGCGTCGCGCTGCGGGTTGCTTGGCGTGCGCTGGAGAACAGCGGCATCAACCCCGACGAACTGGCAGGCGAGAACGTGGGTTGCTATGTCGGCGCGTCCCCGACCGGATACGGGCCTGACATGACCGAATTCTCCCGCCACAGCGGTCATCTGATCACTGGAACAGCGCTGAGCGTGGTTTCCGGCCGGATTGCATACACCCTGGGGTTGGCCGGTCCCGCCTTGACCGTCGACTGTTCCTGCTCCTCAGCGCTGGCCGCGTTGCACACCGCCATGCAGTCGCTGCGGACCGGTGACTGCGACATGGCACTGACGGGCGGGGTGTGCGTGATGGGCTCGCCCGGATACTTCGTCGAATTCTCGAAGCAGCACGCGTTGTCCGACGACGGCCACTGCCGCCCGTACAGCGCACATCGCAGCGGAACTGTGTGGGCCGAGGGGGCGGCAATCTTTGTGCTGCAACGCAAATCAGCGGCGGCACGAAACGGTCGGCGCATTGTTGCCGAGATCCGGGCCAGCGCGGTGAATCAGGACGGTCGAAGCACGGGGCTCAGCGCGCCCAGCGCCGCGGCGCAGGCCCGGCTCTTTGGTTCTGCGATCGCGAAAGCCGGGCTGCGGCCACAAGACGTCGCGATGGTCGAGGGGCACGGCACCGGCACCCACATCGGTGATCGCGTCGAGTTGCAGTCGCTGTCGCAAACCTACGGCGCCACCGAACCGGGTAAGGGCGCGCTGCTCGGATCGGTGAAGTCCAATGTGGGCCACTCGCAGGCCGCGGCAGGAGCCTTGGGCCTGGCCAAGGTTCTGGTTTCCGCCGAACACGGGGCCGTGCCTGCCACGCTGCACGTGGACGAGCCCAGCCGCGATATCGACTGGGACATTCAAGGACTGCGTCTGGCGCGGAAGCTGACACCGTGGCCGGCCGTGAACGGGGAGCGGATCGCCGCGGTATCGGCATTCGGCATCAGCGGCACCAACGCGCATGTGATCGTGTCGGTACCGGCGGTGGCGTGATGTGCGTCCAGCCACTGCCCGACGGCCGCACCCCGGTGCTGCTCAGCGCACACGACGAGGAGTTGGTCGGCCGCGACGCGGCGGCGATCCTCCGCTACCTGGATCGCTTCGACCCCGATGTGCCCGCGGTCGCCGCCACCCTGCTGCGGGTTCGGCGAGTGCGCCGTCACCGCGCGGTGGTGCGGGCAGCCGACCACGCCGAGCTGAAGGCTGGCCTGAAGGCGTTGGCCGACGGCGAGGAACACCCGCTGGTGGCCAAGTCGTCGTTGACCGACCGCCCGCGAGTCGCGTACGTCTGTCCGGGCCAGGGCAACCAATGGCAGTCGATGGGCGCCGACGCCTATCGACAGCTGCCGGCCTACCGGGCCGAGGCTGACAATTGCGCGGCGGCATTCGTTGCGGCCGGACACCCGTCACCGTTGCCGTATCTGGTTGACGGCTCCGAGCGTGACCGGTCCCAAATTGCGATTCAGGGCGCACAGTTCACGCACTCCGTTAGCTTGGCGCAGGTGTGGCGGTCCTACGGCATTCTGCCCGCTGTCACCGTCGGACACAGTCTGGGCGAGGTCGGCGCGGCCTATGTGGCCGGTGCCATGACGTTGGCCGATGCGGTTGCGGTTGTCGCTGCGCGCGCTTCGGTGGTCGACCGCCTGCCCGGGCGGTACGGCATGGCAGTGCTGGGCGTGGGCGTCGACGAGGCCCGGCGGCTGATCAGCGAAACGGCGGGCTGGCTGGAAGTCTCGGCGGTCAATGCGCCGTCGTCGACCGTGGTGTCCGGTGATCGTGACGCCGTTGAGGGTGTCGTTCGGTTGGCCGAGCACCGCGGGATTTTCGCTAGGGCAATCGATGTCGACTACCCGGGGCACACCAGCGCGCTGGAAAAGCTGCGGGGCAAGTTCGAGGAACTGCTACCCAGGTCGGCATTTTTGGATGCGCCGGTGGAGTTCGTCAGCTCTGCTTGCGGGGAGGTGGTCGGCACCGACACTGATTTCGGCGACTACTGGTGTCAAAACCTGCGTAACACAGTGCGATTCGACGAGGCGGTGGCCGTGGCTGCGCAGCGTGGCGCCAACGCGTTCGTCGAATTGTCGGCGCACCCGTCGCTGCTGTCCTCGCTCGCCGACCTGGTCAATGACGAGTCGACCATGATCGTCGGCTCGGGGCGTCGCGACGAGCCTTTTGCCGATCAGCTCTCCGCCAATATCGCCGCGGTGGCGGTAGCCGACCGCGGTTACCGGTGGAGCGACGTGGTCGACGTCGACGGTCACCCGCCACTGTCGCGATTCCCGAACGCGCCGATGAAGGCGATACATCTGTGGGCGAAGCCAGAACCGCTGCCGCCAGTTCCCGGGTCGATCGTCACGGTGGCCGCAGAGCAGTGGCAGCCATGCCCAA
>NZ_DASRBZ010000388.1:0-4176 GCF_035653355.1 Mycobacterium sp.
CGTGCGCACCAGACAGAAGATCCAGTCGGCGTATTGGCCCAATGTCGTCCACGTCTTTTGCCCATTGACCACATAGCTGTCGCCGTCACGCTGCGCGGTGGTGCGCAACGAGGCCAGATCAGAACCGGCCTCCGGTTCGGAAAACCCTTGGCACCACCAGATGTCGATACTGGCCGTCGGCGGCAAGAAGCGCTCCTTGATTTCCTGGGAGCCGAACTCGGCGATCACCGGACCGACCATCTTGGTGTTGAAGTTCAACGGCTCGGGCACGCCGGCCAATTGCATCTCGTCCAGCCAGATCTGGTGCTGAGTGGGCGTCCAGTCGTTGCCGCCCCACTCGACGGGCCAGTTGGGCACCGCAAGGCCGTGATCGTTCAGGATCTTCTGGCTAGTAACGATGTCGTCGCGGGTGGGCGGCAGGCCGGCCCGGGTCCGCTTCCGCAGCTCGGCCGGGATCGCGGTGGTGTAGAAGCTGCGAAGCTCGTCACGGAAGGCAGCTTCGTCTTCGGTGAGCGCCAGCTGCATGGCGGCCTCCTTCAAGCGGTGAACGACGGGGGCGAACCGGCGGTCCTGCCCTGCACGTTAGGCGGCCACCGTCGTCAACCGCTCACCGGGTGTCGCAACGGTGTGGCAGCTGCGTGACCGCGACGTCAGCGTCGGCGGCGCGAACGACGGCGCCACCATATGGTGCCGACCACGCTGGCGCCGGCAACAGATGCCACCACCACAAGCGACGGTTTCGCGGCGGCCCGTACATTGTCGGCGACGTCGAACTTGTCCGACAGCGCTTCCACCGTGTCGCCGAGTTGGCTGCGGGTCTGCTCGATATCGGACTGGATCTCGCTGATGCCGGCGTCGGGCCCCGGCTCGGGGCGCTCAGCTTCGGCCATGGCGGGCGTCCTTCACTTCTTGGACGTCTTTTTTCACGTTGGCGACGGTTTGCGGCGCCGCTGGGCTGGCCTGTTTGGCCTGGCTCTTGCTGACCAGGGCCGTCGCTCCGGCCGCCAGGAGTAGCAGCGCGCCCACGATCAGCGCGGCCGCCCAAGCGGGCAGTGCCAGTGCCAGCGCGGCGGCGGCTGCGGCAATCACGCTCGCCGCACCGAAGAACGCCAGGAGGCCGGCGGCCGTAAGCAAACCGGCACCTGCGCCAGCATGTTTGGCCGATTGCTGGAATTCCTTCTGCGCCAAGCGCATTTCGTCTCGGACGAGCCGTGACAGCTGAGACGAGAGCTGAGCCATCAGTTCACCCGTCGAGGCCTCCGACTTCGGATTTGCTTCGAGACTCATCGGGTTACCTCCATGCGGGGTGCGTCCCGGCTGCGCCGGGATTGCTGTGCTCCGATGGCAATGCCCGGCCCGACCTGCGGCGAAACATCACCGACGGCCGACGGGGACGTTGAGCACGCGGGCTGCCGCCGCCTTGACCGAGTCAGGAAGGAACCGGTTGGTGACGCCCATGATCTTCGTGGTCAGCGATTCGGCCAGTACCTTGCGCTCGCCGCGCATCAACGCCTCGAAGCCCTGCTTGGCGACCTCGGCGGGATCGTCCTTGGGTCCCCGCCCCAGCAGGGTGTTCTGCAACCGGGCGCGAGCGAAGAAATTTGTGTCGGTCGGACCGGGCATCAACGACGTGACCGTGACATCGGTGTCGCGCAGCTCGTCGTGCAACGCCTCGGTGAACGACTGGACGAACGACTTTGAGGCGTGGTACACGGCCTGGTATGGGCCCGGCATCGTCGACGCGATCGACGATGTAAACAACACTTTGCCGCTGTTGCGACGAACCATGTCGGCCAGCAACAGCTTGGCCAAATGGACCGTGGACCGGACATTGAGGTCGACGATGGACAGATCGTCATCGAGCGGGCTGTCGAGAAAGCTTTCGCCGCGGCCCACGCCGGCGTTAAGCGCCGCGGCATCGACATGTCTTCCCGTTGCAGTGGCCTCTTTGTAGAGCCGCTCGACACCCTCAGCCGTCCGCAGATCCACCTGCACCGGCTCGACGTGGATTCCGGTTGGCGCCAAGGAGTCGGCCGCGGTCTGGATGCCCTCGTCTTCGGCGGCGACCACCAGGTCGTAGCCGTTGTCGACGAACTGCCGGGCCAGTTCGAATCCGATTCCACTCGACGCGCCCGTGACCAAAGCCAATTTGTCCGCCATGGCGCCCGGCTACCCACGAGGAGGGTGGCCAAACTTCTCCACAGTCTGTGCTTTGTCCCCAACCGGGCGTCACCCGGCTTTGTGACGCGGCGGTTATGACGGCCTGCGCGCGTACGGTCGGCGCATGCGAACAGAACTGCCCGCGGAGCGACTGCACCGACGCCTTGCTGCCCAGCCTGATGCCGACGGCCGCGCCGATGCCGATGCAGCCGACGACATCGAGGAGGACGGTGACCCGAACTCGCTGCTGCCGCGCTGGCTTCCCGAAAGCTCGCCGCACACCGATGCCGGTTGGCTGGCCCGGATACGCGCCGATCCCGGTCGCGCCGGTGTCATCGCATTGGCGGCGATCGCCGCTCTTGCGGTGTTGGTCACGGTGTTCACCGTGCTGCGCAACCGGCCCGCGCCGGTCATGTCAGCCAAATTGCCTCCGGTGGAGATGGTTTCTTCGGCCAGCCGCAGCCCCACGGCCAGTCCTTCGCCCAGAACCGATCAACCGGTGGTGGTCAGCGTCGTGGGCCTGGTGCACAAACCCGGGCTGGTCACGTTGGCGCCGGGCGCCCGCATCGCTGACGCGCTGAGCGCCGCCGGCGGTGCGATGGACGGCGCGGACACCATCGGGCTCAATATGGCGCGCCAGCTCGGCGACGGCGAGCAGATTGTCGTCGGCATCGCGCCGGCCAAAGGCCAGCCCGCGGCGCTGGGCAGCTCGGTGACGTCGGGAACGCCGGGCGCGCCGGTCACCTCAGCCAAACCATCAGGCTCCGCCTCACCGAAACCCGGCGAGGCGATCAACCTCAACACCGCGACAGTGCAGCAGCTCGACACCCTGCCCGGCATCGGACCGGTGACCGCCGCCGCGATCGTGGCGTGGCGGGAGGCCAACGGCAAGTTCACCAGCGTGGACCAGCTCGCCGAAGTCGACGGCATCGGCCCGGCCCGGCTCGACAAGCTGCGACCCCTGGTCCGTATCTGAGCTCGGTGCTACAGGCTGGCGCCGATCCGGGATCGGTGCGGCTGGACGTTCGCCTGGTCCCGGCCGCGCTGAGCAGCTGGGGCGTCACTGCCGCCGGGATTGTGTGGCCCGTCGGCACGATCGCCGCACTGACATGCCTTGTGCTGGCCGCCTTCTCCGGTGCGCTGTTCTGGCATGCGGCCATTCGTCAGCAACCCCAATGGGCTCGCACACTCAGCATGGGCCTATTGACCATCGGTGTGGTGGGCACCGGCTTCGGGTTCGCAATCGCACTGCGCGTCGAGGCGGTCGATCACCACCCGATCACCCCGGCGTTCGGGCATGCCGTCCCGGTAACGGTCACCCTCAACGAAAGCGCGATACCGGTCGGCCGCGGCCGGCTGCTGTTTCGCGCCACACTGCAGCGCCTGGCAGACCATGAAATGTCCGGTCGCGTAGTCGTTTTCGCGCCGGCCGCTGATTTCGGCGAGGTGATGGTCGGCCAGCCGGTGCGTTTCACCGCCCGGATCGCCCGTCCCACCCGCCGGGACCTGACAGTGGCGGCGCTCAACGCGACCGGAAAGCCGACGATGGGACAAGCCGCAACGGTGCATCGGGCTGCGCATGCAATCCGCGAGAAGTTCGCTGCGGTCGCCCGGGACGTGCTGCCCGCACCGCAGGCCGCCATGCTGCCCGCGCTGGTCCTCGGCGACACATCGGCGGTCACGGCTATGACCGGCCAGGAATTTCGCGCGGCGGGCTTGACGCACTTGACGGCGGTGTCGGGCGCCAACGTCACGATCGTGTGCGGGGCGGTGTTGTTCTGCGCACGGCTGATCGGTCCGCGTTCGGCAGTGGGGCTGGCTGCGGTCGCCTTGGTGGTGTTCGTGATCGTGGTGCAGCCGACGGCCAGCGTTTTGCGGGCGGCGGTGATGGGCGCCATCGCGTTGCTGGGCATGCTGTCTTCGCGGCGGCGACAAGCGATTCCGAGCTTGTCCGCCGCGGTGCTGGTATTGATGCTCGCTGCTCCCCAGCTGGCCGTCGACGTGGGTTTTGCCTTG
>NZ_DASRBZ010000389.1:0-13181 GCF_035653355.1 Mycobacterium sp.
GGGCCAGTCGGTTACGCCGCCTACCAGACGTACTTCGCATTACCCGATTCGGGATCAAACCCACAATTGCGCGGACTGTGGTACTCGTTCACCGCCGGCTCGGTGCGGGTGATCAGCCTCAACAACGACGATGTGTGCTTCCAGGACGGCGGCAACTTCTACATTCACGGCTACTCGGGCGGTGCGCAAAAGCGTTGGCTGCAATCTGAACTCGCCGATGCGCGCCGCGACCCGGCGATCGACTGGATCGTCGTCTGTATGCATCAGACGGCGATCTCGACCACCGACCGCACGAACGGCGCCGATCTGGGCATCCGCGAGGAATGGCTGCCGCTGTTCGACCGCTACCAGGTCGACCTGGTGGTGTGCGGCCACGAACACCACTACGAGCGTTCGCATCCGATCCGCGGCGTGCAGGGTGGCGACACCCGCACGCCGATACCCGTCGATACCCGCGCCGACGTCGTCGACACCACCAAAGGAACCGTGCACGTCGTTATCGGCGGCGGTGGCACGTCGTCGCCGTCGAACAAGCTGTTCTTCGCTCAGCCGCGGTGTCGCGTGGTGACCGGGATCGGCGAATTCGATCCTTCGATCGGCCGCAAGGCGCCGATTTATCTGACAGAGGACGCGCCGTGGTCGGCGTTCCGCGACCGCGACAACCCGTACGGCTTCGCCGCTTTCGAGGTCGATCCCGGCCAGCCGGGCGGCACGACGTCAATCAAGGCCACCCATTACGCGGTGCGCGGGCCCGCCGGTGCGCTGGCCGTCGTCGACCAGTTCACCATGACTAGACCGCGCGGCGGCTAATTGGTTTCACCTTCGGCGAATCCCACGCTTCTCAAGAAGAGGGATGTGTCGATGTGCCCGGCTACGAGCGACTCGGAGTTAGTACTACCACGGTCCGTGATTCCGGTATTGACTCGCGGGTCGGCGGCGGTGTGGGTTTTGTCAACCCCGATGTCCGCGCTGCGGTAGGTAGCCGGGTGGTGCGAACGAATTCTTTATGCCTCAACGTGTTTCAACTCCCAACCACGCTAGTTGTTTATCGGTGGTGGTTGGGGTTGGAAGGGTTCATACCACCACCAGTCGGCACGCTCGCCGGTAGGTCCCGGACACGGCGCCACCGCAGGCGGGGGCTGGGTTGGTGGGCGCGCCAGCGATCCCGGGCTCAGTACTCGGCCGGCGCTGTCGGTGACGATCAGAGCGTCTGCGGGTCCGGTGATGGTGATGACGCCACGATGGTGCAACCGGTGATGATACGGGCATAACAGCACCAGGTTGGCCAACACCGTGGGCCCACCGTCTTCCCAGTGTCGGATGTGATGGGCATGCAGGCCACGGGTGGCACCACAACCGGGAACCGCGCACATGCGGTCGCGATACTCCAGCGCGCGGCGAAGCCGCCGGTTGATCACGCGGGTCGCCCGGCCGGCACCAATAACCTCGCCGTGACGTTCGAACCAAACTTCACACGCGGCATCACACGTCAAGTATCGGCGTTCGGCATCGGACAGCAGCGGACCCAGATGCAGTGCCGCTGCGCGCTGCTCAACGTCGAGGTGCACTACCACGGTGGTGTGCTGCCCGTGTGGCCGCTGCGCCGCCTCGGTATCCCATCCCGCCTCGACCAGGCGCATAAACGCCTCGGCGGTGGTAGGGAACGGGGGCCGCTGATCAGAAGCGCCCCCGCCATCGCTGTGATCGTGCTTGTACTCGGCGATCAGCGCATCACGATGCGACGCCAAGGCGGCGTCGAACTTCGCGGCGTCATGACGGGGAAGGGTGATCCGATAGCAGCTGCCCCGCTCGTCAGAGGTTTTGGTGATCGAGCGCTCCGGCTCGCCGGAAGGTTCGGGTTCGGGCCGCGGTTCCAGCTTGACCGCGGTGCGCAACTGAGTGACCGTGGCGCAGGCCGCCAGCTGCGCGTAATGCTCATCGGATCCCTCCCCGGCCCGCGCCGCGATCACGCCGACCTGATCGGCCGACAACCGGCCCTCACGCATACCTTCCGCGCAACGCGGGAACTCCTCCAGCCGGCTCGCGATGGCGGTGATGGTGTGGGCGTTTGCCGGCGAGCAACCGGTCTTCCAGGCCACCAACGCCGGCACGGACCGCGCACCGGTGGCACCCCACAATTCGTCGCGCTCGATCTCGGCCACGATCTCAACGATGCGCCCATCAATCGCGTTGCGCTGACCGCTCAACTCCGCCAACTCCTCAAACAGCACCTCAAGACGCTCGCAAGGACTCACCACCACGGCGCCAGCGGATGCGGTCGAAGACATGACGTCATCATCGCAGCCACCACCGACAAAAACGGGCCGCCCGATCCCGCATCCGGAACACAACCGGTCAAACCCGCAGCAACAACCGCGAATCCGCGTTCGTGACTGCTGTGGCACCAGATGCCGGTGTGATGTAACTAGCTATGCCAACCGCGAAGCCACTTCGGACACAACGGAATCAGCCGCCACGTCTACCTGCTCACCGGTCGCCAGGTCTTTCACGCCAACTGTGCCGGCGTCGATATCGCGGTCGCCGACGACCAGCGCGACGCGTGCACCGGAGCGGTCGGCGGCGCGCATCGCGCCTTTGAGACCCCGATCGCCGTAGGCGAGGTCGACGCGCAACCCCCGGGCCCGCAACTGGCCGGCCAAAACCGCCAGCTGCAGCTTGGCCTGATCGCTCAACGGCACGCCGAACACGTCGCATCGACTGCTCTCCCCCACCGTCCTGCCCTCGGATTGCAGGGCGAGCATTGTGCGGTCGACTCCCAGGCCGAATCCGATGCCGGACAGGTCGGCTCCACCGAGCTGGCGCATCAGCCCGTCGTAGCGTCCGCCGCCGCCGATCCCGGATTGCGCACCAAGCCCGTCGTGGACGAACTCGAACGCGGTCTTGGTGTAGTAATCCAATCCCCGCACCATGCGCGGATTGATGACATACGGCACGCCGAGCGCGTCGAGGTGGGCCAGCACGGTGTCGAAGTGCTGCTTGGCGACATCGGACAAATGGTCGAGCATCACCGGCGCGTCAGCCGTCATCGCCTTGACCTCCGGGCGCTTGTCGTCGAGCACCCGCATCGGGTTGATCTCGGCGCGCCTACGGGTTTCCTCGTCCAAGTCGAGCTGGAACAGGAAGTCCTGCAACAACTCTCGGTACTGGGGGCGGCAGGTCTCGTCGCCCAGTGAGGTGATTTCCAGCCGGAAGTCCTGCAGGCCCAGGGAACGAAAGCCGTTGTCGGCGACCGCGATCACTTCGGCGTCCAGCGCCGGATCATCGACGCCGATCGCTTCCACGCCGACCTGCTGCAGCTGGCGGTAGCGGCCGGCCTGGGGACGTTCGTAGCGGAAAAACGGGCCCGCATAACACAGCTTCACCGGCAGGGTGCCGCGGTCGAGCTTGTGCTCGATCACTGCGCGCACCACACCGGCGGTGCCCTCAGGGCGCAGGGTGACCGACCGGTCACCGCGGTCGCTGAACGTGTACATCTCCTTGGACACCACGTCGGTGGACTCGCCGACCCCGCGGGCGAACAGCGCGGTGTCTTCGAAGATCGGCAGCTCGACGTCGCTGTAGCCGGCGCGGCGCGCGGCGTCGAGCAGGCCGTCGCGCACCGCCACAAACCGCGCCGAATCCGGAGGGACGTAGTCCGGTACGCCCTTGGGTGCTGCGAATGGATTCACGGGCTGAGGCCTTCGAGGAACGGGTTGTGCCGGCGCTCGGCGCCGATCGTGGTCTTGGGACCGTGGCCGGGCAATACCACCGTGTTGTCGTCGAGCACCAGAAGTTTGTCGACAATCGAGCAGAGCAGGTCGCGGCCGCTGCCGCCGAACAGGTCGGTGCGGCCCACCGAGCGCTCGAACAGTGTGTCTCCGGTGAACACGACGTCGGACCCGTTCCCGCCGAGCCGGAAAACGACCGATCCGCGGGTGTGGCCGGGGGTGTGGTCGACGGTGACGGTGATGTCGGCCAGGTCGATCTTGTCCCCGTCGCGGTCGAGTTCGACGACCTGCTGGGGTTCACGAAACATCGCACTGAACAGGAGCTGGCCCAGCCGCGGACCGAAGCCCTTGATCGGGTCGGTGAGCATGAACCGGTCCTCGGGATGGATGTAAGCGGGGCAGCCGAAGGTGTCGGACACCTTCTGCGCCGACCAGATGTGGTCGATGTGGCCGTGGGTGAGCAGGACCGCCGCCGGGGTCAGCCGGTTCTCGTCGAGGATGCGCCGCAGCTGGCCCATCGCACGCTGGCCGGGGTCGACGATGATCGCGTCCGCGCCGGGATGCGGCGCCACCACGTAGCAGTTGCACTGCAGGAAGCCAGCGGGGAATCCGGTGATCAACACGGTTCCCAGTCTCCCATCCGCCACAGCCCACGGGTGGTGCGACCCGTGTTCAGGAGCGGCTGGCACACTCTGTCGAGACTCGAGAGAACGACGATGGAGGGTAGCGGCGGTGCCGAGCAATGAACAACGACGGGCGTCAGCCAAGCGCAAACTCGAACGGCAGATGGAGCGTCGTGCTGAGCAAGCCCGCCGGCGCCGGACCATGATCATCGTCGGTAGTTCGGTCGCCGCGGTGGTTGTGATCGCCGCGGCCGTGGCAACCCTGGTGCTCGCCAACCACGAGCACCACAACCGGACCGAGTCGGCGAAAAGCGGTACATCGGCGACGACTACCCCGGCCCAGCCCGCAGCACCCGGCGTGCCGCCGTTGCCGTCGTTCACGCCGTCGGCCAACCTGGGTGCCAACTGCCAGTACCCGCCGTCGCCGGATCCGGCGAGCAAGCCGGTGAACCCGCCGCGGTCGGGCAAGGTGCCGACGGATCCGGCGCAGGTCAGCGTCAGCATGGTCACTGATCAGGGCAACATCGGTCTGCTCCTCGACAACGCCAAGGCGCCGTGCACGGTCAACAGCTTCGCCAGCTTGGCCCAGCAGAAGTTCTTCGACGACACCCAATGCCATCGGCTGACCACCTCGCCGACGCTGAGCGTGCTGCAATGCGGCGACCCCAAAGGCGACGGCACCGGCGGGCCGGGCTATCAATTCGCCAACGAATATCCCACCGACCAGTACAAGACCGACGACCCCGCGCTGCACGAGCCGGTGCTCTATCCGCGCGGCACGATCGCCATGGCCAACGCCGGACCGAACACCAACGGCAGCCAGTTCTTCCTGGTGTACAAGGACTCTCAGCTGCCGCCCGAATACACCGCGTTCGGCACCATCCAGCAGGACGGCCTGGCGACCCTCGACAAGATCGCCAAGGGCGGCGTCGTCGGCGGCGGCCAGGACGGCGCACCTGTCACCAAGGTCACGATCAAGTCGGTGCGGCTGGACTGAGTTCCGCTCGGCCCTGGTAGCAGGGACCTAAACCGGGTACCCCGCTGGCGGTGGTTCGCCGGTGACGGGAGGCTGTGATGGCTGCCGACAGCGTGGCGCAGATTCGGTTCGGCGCTCCGGAAAACGTGCTGGAAGTGCAAGTGGGCAGCGTCGAGATCGACGTGCCGAGATCGGTCGGGTTTTTCGGTGGCCTGGCAGCCGCCGTCGGGCTGGGTTTCATCGAACCGCCACTGGCGGTGTTCATCGCTGCGGTGCCGTTGTTCAAGGCGTTGACCAACACCGCCTTTCCATGGTCGGTCCGTGTCGTCGGCGAGGTGCTCGAGGGCGCAGCGAAACCGGTGGGCAGTGACGCCGAAGGGGTGATCCAGCTGCGCGGCCAGCGTGAGCCGGAGACGAAAGTCGCCGACATGGGCTCGAGGCGCGGCGGCGCTCGGCGCACTAAAGGCTAGGCGGCAGAGGTCACCCGATAGACGTCGTAGACACCTTCGACGTTGCGGACGACGTCGAGCAGATGCCCCAAGTGCTTGGGGTCACCCATCTCAAATGTGAAACGGCTGATGGCAACCCGGTCGTTGGAGGTGGTCACCGAGGCCGAGAGGATGTTGACCTTTTCGTCTGCCAGCGCGCGGGTCACGTCCGACAGCAGCCGGTGCCGGTCGAGCGCTTCCACCTGGATCGCCACCAAGAACACCGACGACGGCGACGGCGCCCAGTGCACCTCGATGATGCGCTCTGACTGCTGGCGCAGCGAAGCGGCGTTGGTGCAGTCGGTGCGGTGCACACTGACCCCGCCGCCGCGGGTGACAAAGCCCATGATCACATCGCCCGGCACCGGAGTGCAGCACTTGGCGAGCTTGGTCAGCACGCCGGGCGCGCCCGGCACCGCGACGCCGGTGTCGTCGGTGCGCTGGCGGCGCGGCATGGTCGCCGGCGTCGACCGCTCGGCAAGCTCCTCTTCGGCCTGCTCGATGCCGCCGAGCTCGGCCAGCAGCCGCTGCACGACGTGCTTGGCCGATACGTGACCCTCTCCGATCGCGGTATACAGCGCGGAGACGTCGGCGTAGTGCAGCTCGTTGGCCACCGCCGCCATCGACCCGCCATTGACTAAGCGCTGCAACGGAAGTCCACCACGGCGCACTTCGCGGGCCATCGCCTCTTTACCGGCTTCCAGCGCTTCCTCGCGGCGCTCCTTGGCGAACCACTGACGGATCTTGGTCTTGGCGCGCGGCGACACCACAAACTGCTGCCAGTCGCGCGACGGCCCCGCGTTGGGCGCCTTGGACGTGAAGATCTCGACGACTTCCCCGTTTTCCAGCTTGCGTTCCAGCGCCACCAGCCGGCCATTGACGCGTGCGCCGATGCAGCGGTGCCCCACTTCGGTGTGCACGGCGTAGGCGAAGTCCACCGGCGTCGATCCGGCCGGCAGCGTGATCACGTCTCCCTTCGGGGTGAACACGAAAATCTGTTGCACCGCAAGGTCGTAACGCAGCGACTCCAGGAACTCGCCGGGGTCGGCGGCCTCTCGTTGCCAGTCGAGCAATTGGCGCATCCAGGCCATGTCGTCGATCTCGGCAGCGGCGTGCGGGTGCGGAACGCCGTTGCGGCCCTTGGCTTCTTTGTAGCGCCAGTGCGCAGCGATGCCGTATTCGGCGGTGCGGTGCATGTCGCGGGTGCGGATCTGCACCTCCAGCGGCTTGCCTTCCGGCCCGACGACCGTGGTGTGCAGCGACTGGTACACCCCGTACCGCGGCTGCGCGATGTAGTCCTTGAACCGGCCCGCCATCGGCTGCCACAGCGAATGCACCACGCCCACAGCGGCATAACAGTCGCGGATCTCGTCGCACAGAATACGGATGCCCACTAGGTCGTGTATGTCGTCGAAGTCGCGGCCCTTGACGATCATCTTCTGGTAGATCGACCAGTAGTGCTTCGGCCGGCCCTCGACAGTGGCGTTGATCTTCGACGCCTTCAGGGTGGCCACGATCTCGTCGCGCACCTTGGCGAGATAGGTGTCGCGCGACGGTGCCCGGTCGGCCACCAGCCGCACGATCTCTTCATACTTCTTGGGGTGCAGGATCGCGAATGCGAGGTCCTCCAGCTCCCACTTGACGGTGGCCATCCCCAGCCGATGGGCAAGCGGTGCAATGACTTCCAGCGTCTCGCGCGCTTTGCGGGCCTGCTTCTCCGGCGGCAGGAAGCGCATGGTGCGCATGTTGTGCAGCCGGTCGGCCACCTTGATCACCAGCACCCGCGGGTCGCGGGCCATCGCGATGATCATCTTGCGGATGGTCTCGCCCTCGGCGGCGCTGCCCAGCACGACCCGGTCCAGCTTGGTCACCCCGTCGACGAGATTGCCGACCTCATCACCGAAGTCCTCGGTCAGTTGCTCCAGCGTGTAGCCGGTGTCTTCGACTGTGTCGTGCAGCAGTGCGGCCACCAGGGTGGTGGTGTCCATGCCGAGCTCGGCCAGGATGTTGGCGACGGCCAGCGGGTGGGTGATGTAGGGATCCCCGGAGTGGCGCAGCTGGTCCGCGTGTCGCTGCTCGGCGACTTCGTAGGCGCGCTGCAGCAGCGACAGGTCGGCTTTGGGGTAGACCTGCCGGTGGACCGCGACCAGCGGTTCGAGCACCGGGTTGATGGCGCTGCGCTGCGCGGTCATCCGCCGCGCCAGCCGCGCCCGCACCCGCCGCGAGGCGCTGCTGGACGTCTTCAGCGTTTCGGTGCGGGCCTCGACCCGCGTCTCGGCGCGAGACTCTGTCGGCTCGTCGGCCCCCGGGATGTCGGCGACCGGCAGCGGCTGGGTGGTGGGCTGCTGCAGCGCTTGCGCGGTGCCCGGGTCGTCCGCCACGTTCGTCACCTCCGACCTCCCAGGATATCCCGCTTGAGCCGGATTGCCCCGGCTAGATCGCCCGCAAGCTGCGCACCGGCAGCGGCGCCAGCAACTCGCGGCCGCCCAGCTCAGCGAGCTCTAGCACCACCGCCGCCATGGTCACGACGGCGCCGGCGTGCTCGAGCAGCCGGTGCGCCGCGCCCAGGCTGCCGCCGGTGGCCAGCACGTCGTCGAGGATCACAACGCGCCGGCCCGCCAACTCAATCCCACTCGCCGGAATCTCCAGGATCGCGGTGCCGTACTCCAGCTTGTAGGCCTCGGCAAGCACCGGCGGCGGCAGCTTCCCGCCCTTACGGATGGCCAGCGCGCCGGTGCCCAGCCGGGTCGCGACAGCGCCGGCGACCAGAAACCCGCGCGCGTCGATGCCGGCCACCAGGTCGGCTCCGGCGGCGGCGTCGGCCAGCTCGTCGGTGACGGCCGCCAGTCCGCGCGGGTCGGCGAACAGCGGGGTGAGGTCTTTGAACTGCGTTCCCGGCCTAGGAAAGTCGGCCACTTCCCGGGTCAAGGATGCGATCAGTTCATCCACCGACGTGCCGCGGCCGCTCACCGCACCAGTACCCAGCGGTCCATGTTCCAACCAGCGCCCCAGCGGGTCGGGTTGCTGGTCACGGCATACATCTTCTTCGACGTGACCAGGGTGCGCTGTTGGCGGTACAGCGGCAGCGTCGGCATGTCGGCCCACAACACCGCGGCGCCGTCGCCCAGCAGCCGCGCGAGGTCTGCGGGATCGGCGGAGACGGCCTGGGAGCTGATAATGCCGTCGACTTGGCTGTTGCGGTAGCCGGAGAGGTTGTTGCCGTTGCCGCTGAACAGGTCGTAGCCGTCCATCGCCGACGATCCGGTCGACCCGCTTCCGGTGGCGCCACCGGTGCTGGCCAGCAACACGTCGATCTGGCCCGCCTTCAACGTCTGCGGGCCGGTCGCCGGTGAGGTGGCGTCGGAGACTGCAATGCCGGCCGGCGCGCAGGCTTTGGCGATGGTCCCGACGATGGCGGCCAACCGTGCGTTCGGTGCCCGGTAGCCGATCCGCACGGGCAGCGGCGAACCACCCAGCTCGTTGCGGGCGGCGTCGGGATTGGCGCGGATGAACGGCGCGGCCGCCGGGACGGCGCTCTCCGCTTGCCCCAGCGCATCGTCGGCGGCGGTATGCAGCCTCGCGTTGGCGATCGGCACCGCGGCGTCGCGTGCGATCACATCGCGTGGCGTACACATCGCAAGCGCGCGGCGGGCGCGGGTCTGCGACAGCGGACCCAGTGGCGCAAAGATCAACTGCTGGATGCCGCCCGACGCCGAGTCGGTGCGCTGGTAGTTGTCCGGGGTGATCAGCGATCCCGACGACCCGGCCGCGACGTCGACGACGTCGACGGACTTGTTGTTGATCCGGTCTTGGATGTCGGCTTCCTGCGGCCACACTGTGACCCGCTTGGTGACCGGCTTGGTGCCCCACCAGCGATCGTTGGCGACGAGCACCACCGCGCCGCCCTGCAGCACCGATTCGACCTTGTACGGTCCCGACGACGGGAAGTGCCGCAAGTCGAGGCCGGGTTTGAGGTCCCACGTCGTGTTCCATACCTGCGCAATGCGGTCCACTACCGGCGTGTTGTTGGTCTGCAGTGCGGCGGTGACGTCCACGCCCAGCTCGTCGGCGATCACGTGCGACGGCATCAGCGACGTCGCAGTGAACAGCTGGCTGTAGTCGACGGCATTGCGGTCAGGGGCAAACGACACGCGCGCCTTCTTCTGTCCGGGGTGGCAGTCGATGTTGGCGATATCGATGTAGCCCGCGCGGTTCGCGGCGTCGAAACCGGGGAACCGACCTGACTGCGCGGCCCAGGCCAGCACCAGGTCGTCACAGGTGACCGGCCGGCCGTCGGAATACACGGCGTTATCGGCGATCTGGTAATCCAGAACCAGCGGCGCGCCGCCGACCACCGAGACAGTGCCGAAGTCGTGGTCGGCGACAACCTGCCCGTCGGGCCCGTGGTAACCGAACCCGGTGAGCGTGCGGGCGAACGCCTGCGCTGCAGCTGACGCGGCACCGTTGACGGTATTGGCGTTGTAGGTAACCAATGTGCCGTCGACCGCATAGTCAATCTGGCCGGCGGCGCTGCCCGCGCAGGCCGCCAGCAATCCCAGGCTGGCGGCCACCAGTGTCGCCGCCAACGAGACCGTGGCCGCGCGCCGACACCAGAAAGCCATCCGCGCTATCGCTTGTTCCGCTTGCCGGTGGGCCGCCGCTGGCTACTGGTGGGCCGCACCGGGCGGGCGCCCGGTGCGGGTTTGCTTGGCGCCGGCTTGCTGTGAGCGGCCGCGGCTGCGGTGACCTCCTGCTGCGACTCCTCACCGGGTGGTTCCGTCGCGGATTCGGTTGCTGCCCCAGCCTTTTCGGACTCCCTGACACGCGATGGATCGCGGCGCCGCAGCACCCGTCGGGTGTGGCTGCGCACCAGTTCGGTGCGTTCCCGAAGGGTCACCAGCAGCGGGGTCGCAAAGAAGATGGACGAATAGGTGCCGACCAGGATGCCGATCAGCTGTACCAGCGCCAGGTCCTTGAGGGTGCCCACGCCCAGCAGCCACACCGCCACCACCAGCAAGGCGATCACCGGTAGCACCGAGATCAAGCTGGTGTTGATCGAGCGCATGAAGGTCTGGTTCACCGCGAGATTGGCTTGCTCGGCGAAGGTGCGCCGGGTGGTGTGCTGGAAGCCATGGGTGTTCTCCTCGACCTTGTCGAACACGATGACCGTGTCATAGAGCGAGAAACCCAGGATGGTCAGCCAGCCGATCACGGTGGCCGGGGTGACTTCGAAGCCGACTAGTGAATACACCCCGGCTGTCACGGTCAAGTCGAAGAACAAGGCCGCCAGCGCAGAAATCGCCATGTAGCGCTCGTAGCGCACGGTGATGTAGAGGGTGACCAGCACCAAGAACACCACCAGCGCGATCACCGCTTTCTTGGTGATCTGCCCGCCCCACGTTTCGGACACCGCGGAATCGCTGATCGCTTGCTTGCTGGGCTTGCCGTCGGCGCCTTTGGGATGAAACGCGTTGAACAGCGCGTCTTTCAGCTTCGCGGTCTGCTGGTTGGTCAGCGTTTCAGAGCGGATCTGCACGGTCGCCGAGGCGCCGTTACCCACGATCACCACCGACTCCGGATCGCTGCCGAGAGTGCGCCGGAAGACGTCTTCGACTTGGGCGACCCGGGCGTCACCGCGCGGGAACGACACCTTGGTACCGCCGGCGAAATCGATGCCGAAGGTGAACCCGCGGATCACGATGCTGGCGAGGGCGATCACGACGATCGCCGCGCTGACCGCATACCAAAACCGGCGACGACCGACGACCTCGAACGCGCCGGTGCCGGTGTAGAGCCGAGTGAAGAAGTTGTGGCGCGGCAGTTGGGTTTCGTCGCTGACGTCGAGCGCAGCCGCGGAGGTTTCGGTGAGTTCGGTTGCACCGCTTGTGGTATTCGCCTTGGAAGCCATCCCGCTATCCCCGTCCTACCTGTGCGGCGGCGCGGCGCTCGCGTGCGACCTGCTGAACCGCGCCCAGGCCGTTGAACTTCGGCTTGGCCAGCGTTGCCGACTTGGAAGCCAGATACACCAGCGGCCAGGTCACCAGGAACACCACGACGGTGTCAAGGATGGTCGTGAGCCCCAACGTGAACGCGAACCCCTTGACCTGTCCGATGGCCAGGAAGTACAGCACGGCGGCGGCCAGGAAGGTGACCGCGTTACCCGACAGGATCGTCTTGCGGGCCCGCGCCCAACCGCGAGGCACCGCCGAGCGAAACGAACGACCCTCGCGGATCTCGTCTTTGATGCGTTCGAAGAACACCACGAACGAGTCGGCGGTGGTGCCGATACCGATGATCAGACCCGCGATGCCGGCCAAGTCCAGCGTGTAGTTGATATATCGTCCCAGCAACACCAGGATGGCGAAAACCATTGCGCCCGAAGCGGCGAGCGATAGCGCGGTGAGCACACCCAAAGCCCGGTAGTACAGCAGCGAGTACACCAGCACCAGGGCCAGCCCGATCGCACCCGCAATGAGGCCCGCTCGCAGCGACGTCAAACCCAGTGTGGCCGAGACGGTTTCGGCTTCCGACGATTCGAACGACAGCGGCAGCGAACCGTATTTGAGCACGTTGGCCAGTTCCCTGGCCTGGCTTTGGGTGAAGTTGCCGGTGATCTGGGTCCGCCCGCCCGGGATCGCTTCGCGAATCTGCGGCGCGCTGACCACCTGCGAGTCCAAGGTGAACGCCGTTTGGGTGCCGACGTGGGCTGCGGTGAAGTCCGCCCAGGTGTTGGCTGCCCCGCTCTTGAACTGCAGGTCGACGACGTAGCCGCCGCTGTGCTGATCCAGGCCATAGCTGGCGTTTTGGATTTGGTCACCGCTGATGATTGACGGCGACAGTAGATAGGCGGTCTTGTGGTCGGTGGAACACGTCACCAGGGGCAGCTTGGGGTCGTCGTTACCGGCGAGGATGTCGTCCTGCCCGCAACGGGTGGCCTGGTACTGCAGGGCCAAAAACTGCACGCCCTGGTTGGTGCTCTGTCGCCACTTCTTCTCTTCGGTGATGCGCTCGGCGAGGTCTTTGCGTGGATCCGGTGGGGCCGGTTTCGCGGCGGGCGCCGGCGGTGCGGGCGTGGGCGTCGGGCTGGGTGCCGGCTCCAACGGGTACGGCCGCGGCTGCGGTGCCGGCTGTCCGCCGGGAGTTCCCGCCGGCGCTTCGCCGGGCTGACCGGGCGCTTCCGCCGGCGCTTCACCGGGCTGTCCGGGCGGGGCTTCCGGTGGCGCTTCACCGGGCTGGCCGGGCTGGGTGCCCGCCGGCGCTGGGCCGGGCAGCGGCTGCTGATCCGGCGGCGGTGCGGTCTCTGCCGGGATCGCGTTGATCACGGGCCGGATGTAGAGCCGCGCGGTCTGCCCGAGATTGCGGGCCT
>NZ_DASRBZ010000390.1:0-3626 GCF_035653355.1 Mycobacterium sp.
CAGCGACGGTGAATTCGGCGACGACATCGATGCCGCCGCACTGGCCTATGAGCAGGTGCTCGCCGCCTACGCGCAGCCGGGCGACCCGTCACCGAATTTCGACGTGCACCTCTTGGGCGTAGGCCCTGAGGGCCACATCAACTCGCTCTTCCCCGACACCGCGGCGGTGCGCGAGACCACCAGGCTGGTGGTAAGCGTCACCGATTCACCGAAACCCCCGCCGCAGCGAATTACCTTGACACTGCCCGCACTTCAGCGCTCCCGCGAAGTCTGGACGATGGTCTCCGGGTCGGAGAAGGCCGACGCTGTGGCCGCCGCTCTCGGCGGCGCCGACCCGGTATCGGTGCCGGCCGCGGGAGCGGTCGGGCGCGAAAACACGGTTTGGCTGCTCGACACCGAGGCCGCCGCCAAGCTCTCGAGCTGACGTCGTCCGGCGTAGCGGGCACACCAGCCACATCAGCCCTAGACCTGTCACCATGTGCCTCGCACAAGCGATACCGCATGCGATATCAACTTCCGGGGCACCGCAAGTATCCCTTGGGCGTTGGCATAGCCGGCCGCGTAGTTCATCGATTCGCCGTCTGATGTCGCGTTCGGTGGCCCTGGCCAGAACATGAAGCCGCCGAAACTGTCGCATTTCCTTGCCGCACACCGTTCAGATGTCGCGTTCACTTCCCCGGTTCCCTGGACTCGCGTCCAGTGAGCGTGTCAAAGCGTCGGCGGTGGTCCCAGGATTTCGATGCCGTACGAGTTGGCCATTGCCGCAAGGGCTGTCGGGTCGGGCGGCACCTCCTCGGGTGGCATGGTCGCGGTCGTGGTGGTAGGCGTTCCGGCAGCGAGGGTGAACCGGTCAAAGCCGGCTGGCGTATGCAATGTGAGGAACCGGGCTTGTGGACTGGTCACCACAAAGGCGTGCGGCAGCTGACGGGGCAGGAACGCCACCGCACCAGCTTCGGCGAGGTGCATCTGCCCACCGACCACGATGCGTACTTCGCCGTCGATCACGAAGAAGGTCTCCTCGTCAGCCAGATGACGATGCATCGGACTGCTGTAGCCCCGGTCACCCTGATGTTCGAGAACGGCGAGGCTTCCAGCCGTCGCGTCCCCGTTGGCACGGATACGGACAAGCGCGCCGAGGAACCACACCGCCTGTTGAACCTCGGGGGCCAGCATGGCGGCGGTTTGCGGCGAGTCGTCATTCTGAGAGGTCATTACGCAATCAGACACCCGTGAACCTAGCCGTGCGGACAAATTGACCACGAGCCAGCGTTTTTCGATCCGATTTCCCGCCTTCTCCTGGGGCCGTTCCGGCCCGGCGTCATAATGACCGTCATGGCAGATAAATCGGCCCGCACCGGCTCCGAGCGGCAGCGGCTGAAGACACTCGCACAGGCCGCGTTGAACGCCGACCTCACGGTGCAACAGCTCGATAGCGTGCTGGCCGACATGAATACGTCGCTGTCCGGGCTCAATGGCGCCCTCGACACCTTCGAGAACAGCCTGGAACACCTGAACACCACATTGGGCAAGCTCGACGAGCTAGCGCCGAGGCTCGGCGGCGTGGTCGACCGCATGGAAGCGATCGTCGAGAGGGTCGAGCACATCGTCGACCTGACCGAAGCGGTGATGTCACCGTTGTCCGCGACCGAGCACGCGGTGCGTGGCGTAATCAACGCTTTACGGAACCGCACCGTGCGGTAGCGCTGCCTATGCCATTTCAACTGCGGCAATTCGCCTGACACCTCAATGGTTTGACGCCCGAACACCAGGGGTACAGCTGCAACACCGCCCTGGTCAGGAGGGTTCTACATGGGGCGCGCACACCCGGTGCTCGATTGCGATCGCTTGGCGGGGCTCGCTGACCATGCAGCTCGGCGATTTCCTGACCTGTGTCCAACACCAGCTGCCGGTCAAGGTGGTGGTGCTGGCGAACCGGACGCTGGGCCTGATCAAGTGGGAGCAGATGGTATTTCTCGGCAATCCCGAATACGGCGTCGACATGGCTCCAATGGATTTCGTGAAGTTCGCCGAGGCGTGCGGCGGCCGCGGGATGCGCATCGACGATCCGGCGCAGTGCCGCGACCAGTTGCAGGAGGCGATGTCGTGGGACGGCCCGGTCATCATCGAATGCGTCGTCGACCAGCATGAGCCGCCGATCCCTGCGAAGGTCCAGAAGGACCAGATGAAGAAGCTCTATGCCGCGTTAAAAGCGGGCACCCCGAACCGGACCCGGATCGCCATGCAAATGGTCAAGGACATGCTCGACGAGGCCAGCTTCGACGCCAGCCCCGGCCACGTCATTCCGGAGCCGGTCGGCAGGGCTGCGCGCAAGATCGCCGGCCGGGTGGTGGACCGGCTCGACGATCAGTGAATCCGCTAGCCGCTGTTGCGCAGCGCGCTCGCTAACCCGTTCATTGTCAACAGAATGCCGCGCTGCACCAGTTCGTCGTCGTCACCGCAGCGGTAGCGCCGAAGCAGCTCCACCTGAAGGTGGTTCAGCGGCTCCAGGTACGGGAAGCGGTTGAACACCGAGCGCGCCAGCGCCGGGTTGTCAGCCAGCAGGTCGTTCTGACGAGTGATCAACCTATGTATGGTGATGGTGCGCTGATGCTCCTCAGCGATCTTGTCAAACACCCTGTGCCGCAATGACTCATCGGGCACCAGCTCGGCATACCGGGCCGCCAGTCCCAAGTCGGTCTTGGCCAGCACCTGCGCCATATTCGACAGCACGGTACGGAAGAACGGCCATCGTCGATACAAATCGTGCAGAACATCCAATCGGGCTTTGCCGTCACCAGGATCCTCGGCGACCCACTGCTCGAACGCCGAGCCGGTCCCATACCAGCCGGGCAGCATCACGCGACACTGACTCCATGCCAGCACCCAGGGAATGGCGCGCAGGTCCGCGATCGACGTAGTGGGCTTGCGCGACGTCGGCCGGCTGCCGATGTTCAGCGACCCGATCTCGCTGACCGGTGTGGAGGCCAGAAAATACTCAACGAAACCTGGTGTCTCATGGACCAATTCAGCGTAAACCCGTTGTGCTCGCGCGGCCAGTTCGTCGAGCACCTCGTAGGCCGGGGCCGCGTCGTCTCCCAGACCCTCCACGTCGAGCAGCGTCGCCTCCAATGTGGCAGCCACTAAGGTTTCCAGGTTACGTTGCGCGAGTTCGGGTTCCGCGTATTTGGCAGCGATGACCTCGCCCTGTTCGGTGAGGCGCAGTGAGCCGTTCACCGCCCCCGGCGGCTGGGCGAGGATGGCCTCATAACTAGGCCCACCGCCGCGGCCCACGGTGCCGCCGCGGCCGTGAAAGAGCCGCAACCGAATTCCGGTCTTGCGGGCCGTCTCCACCAGGGCGAGCTCTGCCCGGTACACCGCCCAGTTCGAAGCCAGGTAGCCGCCGTCCTTGTTCGAGTCGGAGTAGCCGAGCATCACCTCCTGGCTTTCGCCGCGAGCCCGGACCAGCGCTCGGTAGAGCGGAACATCCAGCATCGCTTGCAGAATCGACGCTGCGTTGTAGAGATCGTCGATGGTCTCGAACAGCGGGACGATACCCACGGGGCAATACGGCTGTGCCCCGGACGCATCTAGAAGCCCGACCTCTTTCAGCAGGATCGCCGGCTCCA
>NZ_DASRBZ010000391.1:0-2814 GCF_035653355.1 Mycobacterium sp.
TCGCCCGCCCGGGGCTGACCGACGTCGAATTGATTTCTGCCGCCGACGAAATCGGTTACCCGGTGCTGGTCAAGCCGTCGGCAGGCGGGGGTGGCAAGGGCATGCGCATGGTGGAACGCGCCGCCGACCTGCCCGCCGCGCTGGCCGGTGCCCGCCGGGAGTCGGCTGCCGCCTTCGGCGACGACACCCTGTTCCTGGAGCGATTCGTACTGCGGCCCAGGCATATCGAAGTACAGGTGCTGGCTGACACCTACGGCAACGTGGTACATCTTGGCGAACGGGAATGCAGCTTGCAGCGACGCCACCAGAAGGTGATCGAGGAGGCACCGTCACCACTGCTGGATGCTGCGACGCGGGCCCGCATCGGCGCTGCCGGCTGCGACACCGCACGCAGCGTGGACTACACCGGCGCCGGCACCGTGGAGTTCATCGTTTCCGCCGACCGGCCCGAGGAATTCTTCTTCATGGAGATGAACACCCGGCTGCAGGTCGAGCATCCGGTCACCGAAATGGTGACCGGATGGGATCTGGTCGAATGGCAGATCCGGATTGCCGCAGGCGAGAAGCTGACCGCGAGCCAGTCCGACATCACCCTGCACGGCCACGCAGTCGAAGCGCGGATTTACGCCGAGGATCCCGCCCGCGGCTTTCTGCCTACCGGCGGCGACGTGCTCGGGTTAGTCGAGCCCAAAGGCCCTGGGATGCGGATTGATTCGGGGCTTTCGGCCGGTATGACGGTGGGCAGCGCGTACGACCCGATGCTGGCGAAGGTGGTCACGCACGCCGCTGACCGGCCCGCTGCGCTGCGGGCGCTCGACCGCGCGTTGGCGGGCACCGCGGTGCTCGGCGTGGCCACCAACGTGGAGTTTCTTCGGTTTCTGCTGGCCGATCCCGATGTTGCCGCCGGTCGACTCGACACCGGGCTGCTGGACCGGCGGGTCGGCGAATTCGCTGCGGTGCCGCCTGCCGACGAACACCTCATCGCCGCGGCGGCCTACCGATGGCTGCGGCTCTGGCCTAAGCCCAGCGCGGATCTGTGGGAGGTGCCGTCGGGGTGGCGGATCGGCGCCCACGCGCCGGTCAGTATTCGGCTGCGAGCCGACGACCGCACCGACCATGTGCACCTGACCGGGATTCCCACGGACGCCCGAGCACGCGTCGAGGACGGTGAAAGCCGCTCGCTGCAGGCCCATCTCGAAGGCCAGCGATTGACGGTGACATTGGACGGCGTCCGTACCGAATACGCCGTCGCCGCAGCGGATCACCGGATTTGGCTACACGGCGGCGGCATGACCGCCGTAGTTGAGGAAGTGCAGGAAGCGCCGGTGCGTCCGGACGACGAGCACAGCGGCGACGCCGAGTTGACGAGCCCCATGCCGGGAACCGTTGTCGCGGTGAGCGTCGACGACAAGGCCGACGTGGCGGCGGGCACCGTTGTCGTCACAGTGGAGGCAATGAAAATGGAGCATGCACTGGCATCCCCGGTCGACGGGGTGGCCGAACTGCTAGTCGGTGTCGGCGACCAGGTCAAGGTGGGCCAGCCGTTGGCCCGAATCACCGCGAACACGAAAGGCGAAGGCTGAGCTGATGCCTGACTTCATTGCAAGCGGGACGCTTCCCGACGAATACCAGCAGTTGGCCAAGACGGTCCGGGATTTCGCGCAGAGCGTGGTCGCACCGGTCGCCGCTCGCCACGACGCCGAACACTCCTTTCCCTACGAAGTGGTCGCCGGAATGGCGGAGATGGGCCTCTTCGGTCTGCCGTTCCCGGAGGAGTGGGGCGGAATGGGCGGCGACTACTTCGCTTTGTGCCTGGCACTGGAGGAACTGGGCAAGGTCGACCAAAGCGTGGCCATCACGCTGGAGGCCGGTGTGTCGCTGGGCGCCATGCCGGTCTATCGGTTCGGCACCGAAGCGCAAAAGCGAGAGTGGTTGCCGCAGTTGACCAGTGGCCAGGCCCTGGGTGCGTTCGGGTTGACTGAACCCGGCGGTGGCAGCGACGCCGGCGCGACCAAGACCACCGCGCTTCTCGACGACGGGCATTGGGTGATCAACGGGTCCAAGCAGTTCATCACCAACTCAGGCACCGACATCACCAAACTGGTGACGGTAACCGCCGTCACCGGTGAACGGGACGGCAAGAAGGAGATCTCGTCGATCCTCGTGCCGGTACCCACACCGGGGTTCACCGTCGAACCGGCCTACGACAAAGTGGGCTGGCGCGCCTCTGATACTCATCCGTTGACGTTCCAGGATGTCCGGGTGCCCGAGGAGAATCTTCTGGGCGAACGCGGCCGCGGGTATGCCAACTTCCTGCGCATCCTCGACGAAGGGCGGATAGCGATCGCCGCGTTGTCCACCGGGGCCGCACAGGGTTGCGTGGACGAAAGCGTCAAGTATGCGCGCCAGCGCGAGGCGTTCGGGCGCCCGATCGGCCGCTATCAGCACATCGAGTTCACCATCGCCCGGATGGAGGCCCGCGCCCACACCGCCCGTACCGCCTACTACGACGCGGCGGCGCTGATGCTGGCCGGTAAGCCGTTCAAGAAACAGGCGGCGATCGCCAAGCTGGTGGCCAGTGAGGCGGCGATGGACAATGCACGTGACGCCACGCAGATTCACGGGGGCTACGGGTTCGTCAATGAGTTCCCTGTTGCCCGCCACTACCGGGACAGCAAGATCCTGGAGATCGGTGAGGGCACCAGCGAAGTGCAGCTGATGCTGATCGCACGAGAGGTGGGTCTGTGACAGCTGAAGATCGCCCGATCGTTCAGCGCGGGCTATGGTTCGAAGAATTCGAGACCGGCGTGCGCT
>NZ_DASRBZ010000392.1:0-6490 GCF_035653355.1 Mycobacterium sp.
ACGGCATCTTTCGGATGTCGAGCTGGTTGTCTGCCAATCGCGCCACGGCGTCCAGGCAGCCATGCCAGGTATCGTCGGTCAGCTCGTGGGAGATCACCTGGTCGGGTTGGATGTTCGCGGGCACCCACATCGGATAGGTGAGCGCACAGCGGTCGTCGACCCGCATCGTCAGGTCAGGGCTTGCCCGGGCCCGGGCGCGAACGTCGTCTATTGCCTTGTGCAGATCGGCCGGTTGGCTCCCGAATGCGTAGAGCAGGAACTGATCATTGGGGATTTTGGCCGACATCCAATAAAACTGGGCGTCGACCGCCGCCATCCGGTGCTTCGTCATTGGTCGTTTCCGATGTTCGCCCGTTCGACGATACTGCGACTGCCGACAACTGAGCTCGGAGTTACCCGCACTGACGACAACGGCGTCCGGCCGGGATTTGCCGAGCACCGTCGTGGGTGACTTGCAGCCAATTCCTGGTACTGGTATGGGATACTTAGCAGCTTCGGATCGCGAGGTGGTAACGGGCATGGCAGCTCAAGACGAGTTGCGAGTCGACTTGGAGACGTTGGCCTACTCTGCGGCGCATGCTCACGGGCAGGGCGAGGACCTGGCGATCGCTCATGTGTCGTCGAACAACCGGATGGAGGCGGCGCAGCCCGGCTGGGTCGGGAGTTCTTCGGCAGCGCTGACTGCTCGGCTGACGGCCTGGCTGAGCACATCCCAGGCGTTGCTGACAATGGTCGGTGAACATGCGCTGGGTCTGCACAATGACGCCCGCGATTTTGCGACGATGGAACGTGAGAACGCTGAAAAGCTACGCGCCGTCGCAAACTACGCGAACGGGGCCGCCGGCGCTGCTCGGGATTAGCAGTGACGTTATCGGTCGCCGATATTGATCGCTGGAACGCCGAGGCCGTGCGCGAGGTGTTTCACGTGGCCACCGCACGGGGACAGGCCACCTTGGAAGTGTCACGCCAACTGGGAACGCTTGCGGTGTTTGACACCTGGGAAGGCCAAACGGCCGAAGCCAGGAAACACCAAAACACGCAAATCCGCAAAGACCTTGATGCCCATGGCAATGAGGCGCTTGCAGTGGGTCGAGCCGCCAACCAAGCCGCCGACGGCATCGAAAACGTGCAGGCTAAGTTACGCCAGCTGCGGGCCGACGCCGCCGCGCTGCACATGACGATCGACCCGATGACCAACGCGGTTGTGCCGAGTTCGACGTTCAAGGGTTTGCCGATAGAGGCCCTCATCGCCGAAGAGCAGCTACAGCACAGGCTGGATGAGATCTTGGCCGAGGCCAACGCGGTCGACTCAGAGCTGGCCGCCGCGATCAACATGGCTGACGGAGACACGCCCATCCCGGCCGATGCCGGTCCGCCGATCGGCCCGCAGGGGCTTACTCCCACCCAGCGGGAAAGCGACGCGAACCAGGCACGGCTCCGCGACGAACGTGCCAAACTCCAGCACCACATCGATGAGCTGCAGGGGCGCTATGACCGGCTGGCGGCACACGGCGGTGACAGTGCGGAGCTCCAGGGTTTAAAGGATCAGTTGAACGCCGCCCACAACCGCATGGCCGAGTTCGACTCGGTGGATAGAGCCCTAACCGAAGCGCCCGAAACCTACCTGACTCAACTGCAGATCCCCACTGACCCAAAGCAGAAAGTTGGCGCCGCGGTGGCTGTTGGCAATCCCGACACCGCCAGCAATATCTCGGTGACCGTGCCTGGTGTTGGCTCGACCACAAAAGCCTCATTGCCCGGCATGGTGAACGAGGCGAATAACTTGCGGCGGGAAGAGATCCGGCAACTCACCGCTGCGGGCAAGCCGGCATCGGTTGCCGCTATCGCCTGGATGAACTACAACCCGCCTAATCCGTTGGATTCCGGGAGTCCACAGGATCTGTTGAAGACGATGACCGACGCCCAAGCCAAAGCTGGTGCAGGGGACTTGTCCAAGTATTTGGAGCACGTCCGGGCGAACAACCCGACGGGCCATCTCACCGTGCTGGGGCACTCCTATGGGTCATTGACGGCATCGCTGGCGCTGCAGCAGCTTAACGCCGAGGGCGTCCACCCCGTCAACGATGTGGTCTTCTACGGCTCACCCGGCCTGGAACTATACAGCCCCGCCCGGCTAGGACTTGATCACGGAAGCGCCTACGTCATGCAAGCGCCGCACGACCTTATTACGAATTTGGTCGCGCCGTTGGCACCTGTGCATGGTTGGGGGCTAGATCCCTACGCTCCAGGATCAGGGATGATTGAGCTCTCATCGCAGTCCGGTTTCGATCCTGGCGGCATTTGGCGCGATGGGGTATATGGTCATGCCGACTACCCGCGAACCTTTCAAGACGCCTTGGGCCATCAGGAGTTAAGGATGTCAGGGTACAACCTGGCTGCGATCGCAGCCGGCTTGCCAGGTAACAAAGTGACGGCATCGCTGCTTCCACCTATCCTCGGTGGCGGTATGCCGGGTGGACCAAGGGGTCATTGATGCGGTGGTCGATGGCTTGGTCATTGGTGCTGGTGTGGGGGATTGCATTGGGTTGCGGCCACCAGGACAACAAGGAGGGTCCATTGAGCCCGGATAAAGTCTCTGCGCTCGAGAACGGGTTGCGCTCCAAACCGCCGCTGGAAGCGGCGAAGGAGCAGTACCGGGCCGCGGTGTCACAGATGGCGGATGCGATCGCGGCGCTAGTACCTGGATTGAGCTGGCGGGTAGATACAGATAGCTGGAACCATTGCGGCGGCGACTACGTATGGACTGACGCCAAAATGGCGTACCTCATGGTCGTATTCAGTGGGCCAATTCCCGACGACAAATGGACGCAAGCGGTGCAGATCGTTAGGGACGATGCGAAGCAGTTTGGCGCCACTAATTATGGAGTTATGAAGAACCAGGCTAACGACCATGATGTGTATGTCGCCGGTCAGGATGGCGTCGAGTTCAAGCTCTCCAGCCAGAAGACGGCTGTCCTGACCGCGCAGTCGGATTGCCGGATCAGCCAGACCGATACGCCGACTCCGTCGGAAACCCCGCATACCTAAAGGACTTAGACAAGGGTTATCGGCAGCATCCCATGATCAGGCCACAACCTCCTTTGAGCGGGAGCGAGCGCTGTACCTGAAGTCCGCGTGGAGGTCGCTCCTCGCATCTCGTTACCCGGCCGAACCGATGAACTTCAGTACCAACTCGGCCACCCTTTCCGGCTGATCGAGTTGGAGGAAGTGTCCGGCGTGTTCGACGATCTCTACGTCGCTGCCGTCGGGCAGGACCTTTGCCGCCCATTGCGCGAAACCGGCTGCGGCGCAGCCATCATCGCGACCATGTAGGTACAAGCTGGGCAACACCGGTGCGGCAGCCCAGTATCGGTGTAGTTCGGCGTAGCGTTCCGGCGGGCGGGTGTTACGGACGTTGGCCCGGTACGGTCCCAGTGCGGCCCGCCAGCTCTCCGGGGTGCCGATCGCGGCGTCGACATGGCGCAGATCCTCCTCGGCGTGGTAGGTCGGCGACCATCGCCGCCACAGCCGTGGCACCACCCACGATGCCGAACGCTCTGGTAGCCAAGGCAATTGGAAGTAGAGAATATACCAGCTACGGGTCATTTGACGCGGCAGCTTGGCGAGCAGCCGGCCAACGTCGGGTACTCGACCCAGGGGACGAAACGCCGCCGCCGGCGGCACCGACATGATCACTGCCTTGGCAAACGGACTGTCCGGCATGGCGGCCAGACCGGTCGCCGCGATCGCACCCCAATCGTGGCCGATCACCACGTCGCGCGTGGTACCGCCAGCAGCTGAGCGCGCCTGTAGGGCATCGTCCATCAACGCCCCAATCTGATAGCTGCCGTCGGCTGGAATCGACGATGGCGCGTAACCCCGCATGAAAGGGGCGACCACCCGCCATCCCGCCTCGGCCAGCCGTGGAGCGAACTTGCGCCACCCATAAGCGGTGTCTGGAAACCCATGCAGGCACAACGCAATCGGGCCGTCGCTCGGCCCCCAGGTGAGGGCTTTCAGCTCGACTTCGGGAGCCTGCACGTTGATCCAGCCTGGTTCAGTCATCGCCTGATCCTTCTCACACCGGGTCAAATCCGGAGATTAGCCATCGCTCGCCGATCTTGTCCAGGGTCACCCGGACACTGGAGGTCGCGGTGTTCGGCCGCGAAGTACCGATCGTGACGGCCTGATCGACGAACACCAAGACTACCGCGTGGTTTTCGGTCGCCGATACCGAAGCCGCTGCGGGGACGGTGGCCGACGCCGTGACATGTTTTTCTTTCGCATTGGGAATCAAAGCTTCCCGGGTCACTTGCATGTACGTGTCACGGAATCCGCCAGTCAACCGATCGCGCGCGGTATGCACCTGCTGATCGATCGTGTCAGGTGTAAACGACAGCAGTGCTGTCGCCGAATCCTTCGCCGCCTGCACCGATTCGGCGCGCGCGAGGTCAACGTTCCGGTCAGAGGAGTCGTGCCACTTCAACAGAGCCGCCGCGATGGCAAGCAGCAACGCGAGGCTGGGAAGCAGACCATAGACCAGCACGCGCCACCAGTCGACACGACGCTCGGATGCCGACGCCGGTCCCGTTGCGCCGGTGCGGTTATCGGCCCTGCCGGAGGGCGGTGCGGTCATGACAGGAATGCGACGTTGGAAACCTTGCCCCCGTCGCCCAGCTTGTGCACGGTGATACGCATCCGCAGGGCCTGGTCTTCCTGTTCAGCGCTGCCGGATTTGACGGTCTTCACGGTAACTGCCACCAGCACCTGTCCCTCGTCGCGCGTCTGCGATTCCACTCCAGCCTCGGTCACCGTACCGGCCGACTTTGACTGCGAACGTTTGACGGTGTCGATGAACGAGCGTGATCGATGAGAGAAGCTGTCGTAAAAGGTTCCGGTCGCTGACCCCAGAATCCGTTGCACGTCGGCGTCGACATGCTGATAGTCGAACGTGGTGAGGTTGACCGCACCCTGCCGCGCCACCTCGAGGAACACGCTGCGCTGCACCTCGGCGGTATGGGACTGGTAGGCGCGGAACCCAAGCCATCCCACCATGGCGCTCAATACCACCACGGCGATCAAGCCGGCGACCAATGCCCACCGATCGGCCGGCATCGCCCGGTACGGGGGCGGAGGCGGGGTTTGGCCGGCGTAGGCTGTCGCGCCGGCACTTTCCGGTTTGCCGTCTGTGGTGGACCCGCTCGATTCCGGTTCCGCCGCATCGTCTGCCATGTTCGCTCCTGTTCGGCCGCTTCCAGACCGATCGGCCGGCATACAGCTGCCGGTACGGTCCAACGTACGTCCAAGCGGCTGGCCTGCACTCTGCGACGCCGACCCGAGGCGGTGATGTTGAGCCAGAGTCATGCTCTGCGCAGCTTGCAGCATGGCAGGCCGCGTTACCGTCTTCTTATGGCGACTTCGGCCCAGACGCCGACGGAGGGCATCCCGAACGCCGGCCGCGGCGCCCCTACCGCCCGCCGCTGGGCCAAAACGGATGCGACTCAAGGGCGCATCCTGGACGCCGCGACCGATGTGTTCGCGACCAAAGGTTTAACCGCCGCCACGATGGCCGATGTAGTGGCCGCGTCGGGCGCCAGCATCGGCAGCATCTATCACCACTTCGGCGGAAAGAAAGAGCTGTTTTTGGCCATCTTCGAGCAGATGGCCCAAGCCGTCGACAGCCGTATCGAGGCGGCGCTGCACCAAGCCGACGAGCGGCTCGACAGCCGGCGCGCCTTCGAGCTGCACGTCCGGGCATACCTGGAGGCGATGTGGGAAAACCGGCGTGCGGCCAGGGTGCTGGTATCTGACGACACACCGGCTGGGTTTGAGACCGTGCGGCGCAAACGCATGACCGCCGCCGTCGGCAGCTGGATGTCGGTCCTGGAGTTAGACGCCTCGCTGCGTGCTCAGCTGCTGCGCCGAATCCTGGTGGCGACCATGGCGGAGTCGTCGCTCATGGCGGCCGAGTGCGAGGACCGCGGCGAGGTGACGGCGATTATCGAGGCGACGGTCGAGTCGATCGCCCGGCTGATCGGGTGATCAAACCTGCGCCACGGCTTCTTCAAGATCGGCTATGACGATCTTGCGCATGCCCAACATCGCCCTGGTGGCCGCTGCGGCGCGACCTGGATCCGGATCGGTGAGCAGCTCGAATAGCCGCTCAGGAACGATCTGCCAGCTCAGCCCATAGCGGTCCTTGCACCAGCCGCATTGCGATTCCTGGCCGCCGTCGGTCAGCCGGCTCCAGTAATAGTCGACCTCGTCTTGGTCCGTGCAGCTGACCAGAAACGACACGGCTCCGGTGAACGGGAACCGCGGGCCGCCGTTGACCGCGAAAACGGGTGCCGTCGAGCACAAACGTGCCGGAGACCACCTCACCAGGCTCGCCGGGGCCCGCTTCGGTGAAGCGATTGAGCGCCTCGATCCGCGAGTTGGGGAAGACCGAGGTGTAGAACTCGGCGGCTTCCTCCAGGTTGTCGTCGAACCA
>NZ_DASRBZ010000393.1:0-2924 GCF_035653355.1 Mycobacterium sp.
CCGATCGCGCGAAACTCGCCGTGCCGCGTCGGGATGCGCGCCTCGGCGACCCGCTCGATGTGCTTTTCGTGTTTGCGTCGCCACTCGATCAGGTCGGCGATGGTGATCATGGCCAGACCGTGCTCGTCGGCGAAGACCCGCAACTCGTCGGTCTGGGCCATCGACCCCTCGTCCTTCTGGCTGACGATCTCGCACAGCACGCCCGCGGGTTGCAGTCCGGCCATGCGGGCCAGGTCGACGGCAGCTTCGGTGTGGCCGGGGCGCCGCAGCACGCCGCCGTCCTTGGCGCGCAACGGGACAACGTGACCCGGCCGGGTGAAGTCGTCGGCGACACTGCGCGGATCGGCCAGCAACCGCATCGTCGTGGCCCGGTCAGAAGCTGAAATACCAGTTCCCACACCGTATCTCGCATCCACGGTGACGGTGTAGGCGGTGCCGCGCTTGTCCTGGTTGACCGCGTACATCGGCAGCAGCCCCAACCGGTCGCAGATCGCGCTGTCCAGCGGCACGCACAAGTAGCCGGAGGTGTAGCGGACCATGAACGCGACCAGGCTCGGCGTCGCTTTTTCGGCGGCGAAGATGAGGTCGCCCTCGTTCTCGCGGTCCTC
Organism: Mycobacterium sp.; assembly: GCF_035653355.1. GTDB lineage: Bacteria > Actinomycetota > Actinomycetes > Mycobacteriales > Mycobacteriaceae > Mycobacterium. The sequence continues at coordinate 609 of NZ_DASRBZ010000393.1, forward strand.
GTCGTCGATGACGATGACGGCCTTACCCGCCGCTATGTCGGCAACCGCCCGTTCGACGGAGTCCAACCTCGTCATTTCTGCCACCCTGTCCGTTCCCGACCGTTCTCGGCCGAGAACGCTGCCAGAAGAGCCCCGGTGAAGAGCTCATGTGTTGCATCCAGTATGAACCACTGCGCGGGCACCGTTATTGCCGCTGCTTACTCCGCGGGACGTTGCATCAGCCGCTCGACATATTTAGCTATGACGTCGACCTCGAGGTTCACCGGGGTTCCCACCGCTGCGCGGCCCAGGGTGGTCAGCTCCCGGGTGGTCGGAATCAGCGAGACTTCGAACCAGTCGTCGCCGAGCGCCGATACGGTCAGCGAGATGCCGTCGACGGTGATCGAGCCCTTTTCGACGACGTAGCGCGCCAGCGGGTCCGGCAGCGCGATCCGCACCACTTCCCACCCCTCGGCCGGCGTCCGGGCCAGGATCTGGCCGGTGCCGTCCACATGGCCCTGCACGATGTGCCCGCCGAGGCGGCTGTTCACCGCCGCAGCACGCTCGAGATTCACCGGGCTGCCTACTTCTAGGGTGCGCAGGCTGGACCGGTTCAGGGTCTCGCCCATCACATCGGCGCTGAACTGCTCGCCCGGCAGCACGTCGACGACGGTCAGGCACACGCCGTTGACGGCGATTGAGTCGCCGTGGCTGGCGTCAGCGGCAACCACCGGACCGCGGATGGTCAAGCGCGCGCAATCGCCCATGTGATCCTTGCCGACCACTTCGCCGAGCTCCTCGACGATTCCGGTGAACACCGCATCAGGCTAATGATTCGGCAGGGCGGCGGAAAGACGCGTCACCTCCGCCTTCCCGGCGCAGTCGCAGCCACCCTCTACGATGCAACGTATGCAGACGCGTCGCCGACTATTTGCCGTCCTTGCCGCCATGAGCATCGCCGCCGCCCTGATCAGCGGTTGCTCGTCATCGTCCAAGTCCTCGAGCAAGCCGCTACCCGACGCGGCGACGCTGGTCAAGCAGTCCAGCCAGGCCACGAAGAACGTCAAAAGCGTGCATCTGGTGTTGTCGACGACCGGCAAGGTCCCGGGGCTGCCGATCAAAACGCTCACCGGCGACCTCACCACCAACCCCACCGCCGCGAAGGGCAACGCGAAGATCACCGTCGGCGGCTCGGACATCGACGCCGATTTCGAGGTCTACAACTCGGATCTCTACGCGACGCTCACGCCGGGCAAGTGGGACAACTTTGGTCCGGCCGCCGATATCTACGATCCGTCGACAATCCTGAACCCCGACAACGGTCTGGCCAACGTGTTGGCTCACTTCAACGAACCTAAAGCCGAGGGGCGGGAGAACATCAACGGCCAAGACACGGTCCGTATCACCGGAAAAGTATCCGCCGACGCGGTGAATGCGCTTGCGCCGTCATTGAAAGCGACACAGCCGCAACCGGCCACCGCCTGGATTCAGGAAAACGGCGATCACCAGCTGGTGCAGGCCAAGCTCGACCAGAGTCCGGGCAATTCCATTCAGATGACGCTGTCGAACTGGAACCAGCCGGTGCAGGTCACCCCACCGCCGGTGAGCTGACGATATGCAAGCCGGACGCAGAATCGCGATCAGCGCAGGCAGTCTCGCTGTACTGCTGGGTGCCCTCGACACCTATGTCGTGGTCACGATCATGCGCGACATCATCATGACCATCGGCATCCCGGTCAACAAGCTGGAGCGAATCACGCCGATCGTCACGTGGTACCTACTGGGCTACGTCGCGGCAATGCCGCTGCTGGGCCGGGCGTCGGACCGGTTCGGCCGCAAACTGTTGCTGCAGGCCAGCTTGGCCGCGTTCGCGGCCGGTTCGGTGGTCACAGCGCTGTCGACCGATCTGCACGTGCTGGTGGTCGGCCGCACCATCCAGGGCCTAGCCGCCGGCGCGCTACTGCCGGTCACGCTGGCCCTGGGCGCAGACCTGTGGTCCGCTCGCAACCGCGCCGGGGTGCTCGGCGGTATCGGCGCCGCCCAGGAACTCGGCAGCGTGCTGGGCCCGCTGTACGGGATCTTCATCGTCTGGCTGACCAGCCGCTGGCAAGACGTGTTCTGGATCAATGTGCCGCTAGCCGCCGTCGCGATGGTGATGATCCAGTTCAGCCTGCCGTCGCGGGACCGCAGCGCTGAGCCGGAGAAGGTCGACGTGGTCGGTGGATTGCTGTTGGCCCTCGCGCTGGGCCTGGCGGTGATCGGGCTGTACAACCCCGATCGGACCGCTCAACAGGCGCTGCCGAGCTACGGCTTGCCACTGGTGATCGGCGCGATCGT
>NZ_DASRBZ010000394.1:0-9579 GCF_035653355.1 Mycobacterium sp.
GCCTCGTCCTCGGTCAGGCCCCGGCTCATCAGGTAGAACAGCTGGTCGTCGCTGACCTTGGAGACCGTGGCCTCGTGCCCCATGGACACATCGTCTTCGCGGATGTCGACGTAGGGATAGGTGTCGCTGCGGCTGACCGTATCCACAAGCAGCGCATCGCATTTCACGCTGGAGCGTGATCCGTGGGCGCCCTTGTTCACCTGCACCAAGCCGCGATAGGAGGTGCGGCCACCGCCGCGGGCCACCGACTTGGAGACGATGTTGCTCGACGTGTTAGGCGCCAGGTGCAGCATCTTGGCGCCGGCGTCCTGGTGCTGGCCCTCTCCGGCGAAAGCCACCGACAGCACCTCGCCCTTGGCGTGCTCGCCGGTCATCCACACCGCCGGGTATTTCATCGTCACCTTGGACCCGATGTTCCCGTCGATCCATTCCATGGTTGCGCCGGCCTCGGCGCGGGCCCGCTTCGTGACAAGGTTGTAGACGTTGTTCGACCAGTTCTGGATCGTGGTGTAGCGGCAGCGTCCGTGCGGCTTGACGATGATCTCCACTACCGCGGAGTGCAGCGAATCCGACTTGTAAATCGGCGCTGTGCAGCCCTCGACGTAGTGCACGTACGCGCCTTCGTCGACGATGATCAGCGTCCGCTCGAACTGGCCCATGTTCTCGGTGTTGATCCGGAAGTAGGCCTGCAGCGGAATGTCGACGTGCACACCCGGCGGCACGTAGATAAACGACCCACCACTCCAGACCGCGGTGTTCAGCGCGGAGAACTTGTTGTCTCCGGCCGGGATCACCGTGCCGAAGTACTGCTTGAAGAGGTCCTCGTGCTCACGCAGGCCGGTATCGGTGTCCAGGAAGATAACCCCTTGCTTTTCAAGGTCTTCCCGAATCTGGTGGTAAACAACCTCACTTTCGTACTGAGCCGCTACGCCAGCGATCAAGCGCTGCTTTTCAGCCTCCGGGATGCCCAGCTTGTCGTACGTGTTGCGGATGTCCTCGGGCAAATCATCCCAAGTGGCTGCTTGCTTCTCAGTGGAGCGCACGAAGTACTTGATGTTGTCGAAGTCGATGCCGCTCAGATCCGAACCCCAGCTCGGAATCGGCTTGCGCTCGAAGATCCGCAGTGCCTTCAGCCGGTTCTCCAGCATCCACCCAGGCTCGTTCTTCTTCGCCGAGATGTCGCGGACCACATCCTGGGAGAGCCCGCGGCGGGCGCTGGCGCCCGCGACGTCAGAGTCCGCCCAGCCGTAGCCGTACCGGCCCAGCGCGGCGATCGCCTCTTGCTGGGTCAGCGGCTCGGCGGTCGGCCCGCCGCTTTTGGTGGCCTCAACGGTCATAGGGACGCTCCTTTGGTGCTCGTGGGTTTCGGCGCGGGCTGGGCGCCGACAGGTGATCGTTTGAGCTGCTCTACGGTGCTGGTCAGCGGCACATGGGTGGTGCAGGCACAGTCTCCGTTGACGATGGTCGCCAGCCGCTGCACATGGGTGCCGAGTACCTCGGCCATGGCTTGCCGCTCGGTTTCGCAAAACTCCGGGAACTCTTCGGCCACATGCGAAACCGGGCAGTGATGCTGGCAGATCTGCACACCCTGGACCGGCCCACCCACCCGTGTGGTGGTGGCAACGTAGCCGGCCTTGGTCAGTGCATTGGCGATCCGCTCCGCGGTCGCCTCCAGGTCGTCGTCGGCGTGGCTGCCGGCCGCCGGCACCTCGGACAAGATCGCGTCGATGCGCCGCCGGGCGAACGTCCGCACCGCGTCGTCACCGCCGATCTCCCGAAGCTGTCGCATGGCTGCCGACGCCAGGTCGTCGTAGGCGTGTTCCAGTTTCTCGCGGCCGGCCGCGGTCAACCGGTAGCGCTTCGCGGGCCGGCCACGTCCCATCTGCTGCCAGGCCGCAGCGGGAACCGACTCCGCCTCGCCAGCCTCGATCAGCGCGTCCAGGTGACGGCGCACACCGGCGGCCGACAAGCCCAACCGCTCGCCGATCCGGCCCGCGGTGATCGGCCCGGACTCCAGCAGGAGCTGCACGACAGCACGGCGGGTATGGCCGTCGTGGGTCGACACTGCGGCTGCTGCCGCGGGAGACGGGATTTTCACAACACCAGTGTGACGCAATTCCGGCGACCGGTCCAGCAAGGCTAGCCTGCCCAGCCGGTTGGGCTGGTCACACCGGTGTCCACCGCCTCCCGGTTACGCTGCTCAGATGGCCGCCCGCCACCACACGTTGAGCTCGTCGATTGCCCGATGGCATGGCGACGAGCTGACGGTCGGTCCGCCGCTCAACGATGCCGAGCTCGTCGCACTTCGCCGCACCCGGCTGTTCGGAGCCACCGGCACGGTGCTGATGGCGATCGGCGCGCTCGGTGCGGGGGCGCGGCCGGTGGTGCAAGACCCGACGTTCGGGGTGCGGCTGCTCAACTTGCCGTCCCGGCTGCAGACCGTGTCGCTGACGATGACCACCACCGGCGCGGTGATGATGGCGCTGGCTTGGCTGATGCTGGGCCGTTTCGCGCTGGGCAGCCGACGGATGTCGCGCGGGGATCTGGACCGCACGTTGTTGTTGTGGACGCTGCCGCTGCTGCCGGCCCCGCCGATGTACAGCAAGGACGTCTACTCCTATCTGGCACAAAGTCAGATCTGCCGGCTCGGGCTCGACCCCTACCGGGTGGGGCCCGCGCGCGCATTGGGCCTCGACCACGTGTTCACGCTCTCGGTCCCGAGCCTCTGGCGCCACACCCCGGCGCCCTACGGTCCCCTGTTCTTGTGGATTGGCCGTGGAATTTCGGCGTTAACCGGCGAAAACATCGTCGCGGCCGTGTTGTGCCATCGGCTGGTGGTGTTGATCGGCGTCGGGCTGATCGTCTGGGCAACCCCACGGTTGGCCAGGCGCTGCGGCGTGGCCGAAGTCAGCGCGCTCTGGCTGGGTGCGGCCAACCCGCTGCTGATCATGCATCTGGTCGCCGGCATCCACAACGAAGCCCTGATGCTCGGGCTGATGCTGACCGGCACCGAATTCGCCCTGCGCGGCCTCGAACGCTGGGACTCACCAGGGCTGCTGCCATTCAGGCCGATGACCGAGTGGCGCGACTGGGCGCCGGTCGGCATGCTGCTCTTCGGCGCTGTGCTGATCACGCTGTCCTCGCAGGTGAAGTTGCCGTCGCTGCTGGCACTCGGATTCGTCGCAATGGCCCTGGCTTACCGCTTGGGAGGCAATCTGCGGGCGGTGCTGTTGGTCGGCGGAGCGATGGCCATGGTGGCGGTGGCGGTGATGGCCGTCGTCGGGTGGGCCAGCAGGCTCGGCTTCGGCTGGATCAACACGCTTGGCACCGCCAACGTGGTGCGCAGCTGGATGTCACCGCCGACGTTGCTAGCACTTGGCACCGGACAGGCGGGCATCCTGCTGCGTCTGGGTGATCACACCACCGCCGTGCTGTCGCTGACCCGCGGCATCGGGGTGCTGATCATCGCTGTAATGGTGTGCTGGCTGCTGGTGGCGGTGCTGCGTGGCCGGCTGCACCCGGTCGGCGGTCTCGGCGTCGCGCTGGGCATCACCGTCTTGCTGTTTCCCGTGGTGCAGCCATGGTATTTGCTATGGGCGATCATTCCGCTGGCGGCCTGGGCGACGCGGCCCGGCTTTCGCGCAGCGGCGATCGGCGTCACCATCGTCGTCGGCGTGTTCGGCCCAACGGCCAACGGCGACCGGTTCGCGCTGTTCCAAATCGTGGATGCCACCGTGGCCAGCACCCTCATTGTGGTGCTGCTGATCGCCGTGACCTATACACGTTTGCCGTGGCGGCGGCTGCCTGTCGAGGCAGGGGCACTGTTGCACGAAGCGGTGTACGACGTAGTCTCACCGCCCGCCGATACTCCAGAGCACCAACCGGTGCCGGGCGCATAGGCTGACTTCCCGTGAGCTCAGCCGCAGAAGTTCCCGTCCGCATGCGTGGGGTACGCAAGCAGTACGGGTCCACAACAGCGGTCGCCAGCCTCGATCTTGACGTTCACGCTGCTGAAGTGCTGGCCCTGCTGGGACCCAACGGTGCCGGCAAAACGACGGCGGTCGAGATGTGCGAGGGTTTCATCCGCCCGGACGCCGGCACGATCGAAGTCCTCGGGCTGGATCCGATCCGAAATAATGCGCAGCTGCGGCCGCGGATCGGAGTGATGCTGCAAGGCGGCGGTGGCTACCCCATGGCCCGCGCCGGCGAGATGCTCAACTTGGTGGCCGCCTACGCCGCCGATCCACTAGACCCGCAGTGGCTGATGGACACGTTGGGCCTCACCGAGTCCGCGCGCAACACCTATCGGCAGCTATCCGGCGGCCAACAGCAACGACTCGCGCTGGCCTGCGCACTGGTCGCCCGCCCCGAACTGGTGTTTCTTGACGAACCCACCGAGGGCCTGGACGCCCACGCCCGGCTGATCGTGTGGGAGTTGATCGACGCGCTGCGCCGCGACGGTGTGACAGTCTTGCTGACCACCCACCAACTCAAGGAAGCTGAGCAGCTCGCCGATCGGATCGTCATCATCGACCATGGTGTGGAGGTTGCCGCGGGGACCCCGGCGGAGTTGACGCGCACCGGGGCCAAGGACCAGTTGCGGTTCAGCGCGCCGCCACGGCTGGACCTGTCGCTTCTGGTTTCCGCACTGCCAGAGGACTACAAAACCACCGAGGTGATACCCGGCGAGTACCTGGTCGAAGGCCCGATCAACCCGCGGGTGCTCGCGACCGTGACGGCATGGTGCGCACAAATCGACGTGCTCGCCACCGACATGCGCGTCGAGCAGCGCAGCCTCGAGGACGTTTTCCTCGACCTGACCGGCAGAGAGTTGCGGCAATGACCACTGAGTCCCTTTTTCCGGCGGGCACTTTCGCGCCCAACCCGCGCCCCAACGCAGTTTCGAAAATGCTCGTCGCCCAAACCGAGCTGGAGTTGAAGCTGATGCTGCGTAACTTCGAGTACCTGCTGCTGATCTTATTCATTCCCGTCTTGTTGCTCGTCGGGCTCACACTGCTGCCGGTCGGTTCGTTCGGCCCGAACCGCGCTGCCTCCTTCGTCCCCGTTATTACGGCGCTGGCCGTGATTTCCACCGCTTTCACAGGTCAGGCCATCACCGTTGCGTTCGACCGCCGTTACGGCGCACTCAAACGGCTGGCCGCCACCGCGCTCCCCATCTGGGGAATTGTCGCCGGCAAGTCGCTGGCTGTGATCGCGGTAGTGATATGGCAGGCAATAATCCTGGGAGCCATAGGCTTCGCGCTGGGTTGGCGGCCTCAGCTCGCGGGTCTGGCGCTGGGCGCGGTGGTCATCGCTCTGGGTACCGCGGGCTTCGCCGCGCTTGGGCTGCTGCTTGGCGGCGCAGTGCGGGCGGAGATCGTCCTAGCGGCGGCCAACGTCCTGTGGTTGGTCTTCGGCGGGTCCTGCGCGCTGAGCCTCCAAACCAACACGGTCCCGAACGCGGTGAAGTGGGCTGCCCGGCTCAACCCGTCGGGGGCGTTCGCCGAAGCGCTCTTGCAGGCGATGCGGCTGTCGGTCAACTCGTTGGACCTCGTCATCCTGGCCGCGTGGGGCGTGCTGGGAGCGCTGGGCGCCCTGCGCTGGTTTCGTATCACTTGATTTCCGTAACAGCTACTACGCCCTGTAGTTCTGGGTGGCCTACCATCAAGGCCGTGACGACCATGCCGATGCCCGTCGGGCGCTGGCTGTGGCGGCTGGTGGACCTGCTGCCCATGCCCAGCGTGCGCGCCCAACGCTTCATCGCCGTCGCCGTCATCGTGACCCAGGGCGGCATCGCCGTCACCGGTGCGATCGTGCGCGTCACCGCGTCGGGGCTGGGCTGCCCGACCTGGCCGCAGTGTTTTCCCGGCAGCTTCACCCCGGTCGCCGTGGCCGAGGTGCCGCGAATCCACCAGGCCGTGGAGTTCGGCAACCGGATGTTCAGCCTCGCCGTGGTCATTGCCGCGGCGCTGGCCGTACTGGCGGTCGCGCGGGCACGGCGCCGTCCCGAAGTTCAGGTGTACGCGTGGCTGATGCCCGCCTCGACGATCGCGCAGGCAGTGATCGGCGGCATCACCGTACTCACCGGGCTGCTGTGGTGGACCGTGGCCATCCACCTGTTGATGTCGATGACGATGGTGTGGCTGGCGGTGTTGCTCTATGTCAAGGTCGGAGAACCCGACGACGGTGTGGTCCGCTATCGGGTGGTCACGCCGTTGCGTGGACTCACCGCGCTGAGTGCAGTCACGCTAGCCGCGGTGTTGGTGGCCGGCACGCTGGTCACCGGCGCGGGCCCGCACGCCGGTGACCGCAGCACCAGTCGGACGGTGCCGCGATTGGAAGTCCCGATCACCACGCTGGTGCACGTCCATTCGTCGCTGCTGGTCGCCTACCTCGCGCTGTTGATCGGGCTGGGTTTCGGCTTGCTGGCGGTGCACGCGCCGCGGCCGGTGCTGCTGCGGCTGGGCGTTCTGGTGCTGCTGGTGTGCGGCCAAGCCGTCGTCGGGACGGTGCAGTTCTTCAGCGGCGTGCCCGCCGCGCTCGTCGCCGTGCATGTCGCGGGCGCGGCATTGTGTACCGCGGCCACCGCCGCACTATGGGCGTCGATGCGAGAGCGGGCCCAGCCCACGCCACTCCAGGGCTGACTCAACACACAGCGCGAACTGCCGCTGCTGATCGCCACGGGTGGCCTCATCCAACAGCCGCCAACCGAGTGAAGGCGCGACGAGGTCGAGCCGCACAAGCCGGGCGTCGTCGGCGCCTCCGGTGACGTCGGCACGGGCGCAGAGCAACTCCGCCGCCTCGATGCCCAGCTTGTCGGCCGCGGCACGCAGCGCGCCACGACCCACGTCCCACAGCTCGAAATCCGCGTCGACCGGCTCATTTCCGCTAAACGCGTGTGACTGCATGCCGCCGAGAAAGACCAGCGCCGTGGTGTCGCGTTCGGGTGCGGCGGTCACTGTCGGCACGCCAGCCCGCTGAAGATCGCGCAGATATCGCTTGTCGACATTCCACTCGATGACAGGCGCGGCGTTCAGCAGGTTCGACACGCGCTTTGTCCACACCAGAAACTCGTCTAGCCGGTCCGAGTAGTCGCGTGTCGTCCGCAAAACGACCAGGTCGGCGTTCAGCGTTGCCGGGTCGTCCCAGCACATCCAGCGCGCATGCAATCCCCGCTTGCGAAGGGCGGCGACCAAACCTTCGTCGTCGTCGTCATCGTCGACAGACCGGGAGCCGGCCAGCACGATGCGGGGATGACGGACGTCGGGGCGGGCCAATTTCATGGGGTCTCCACACCTGCGGATGATAGTCAGCATGCACGCGATCGAAGTCGCCGAACTCGGCGGACCAGAAGTCCTGCGTTATGTCGACAAGCCACAGCCCTCTCCCGCATCCGGCGAGGTGGTGATCAAAGCCGAGGCGATCGGCATCAACTTCATCGACACCTATTTCCGGTCAGGGCAATACCCGCGCGAGTTGCCGTTCGTGCTCGGCACCGAAGTGTCGGGCACGGTCGCCGCCGTCGGTGACGGTGTGTCGTCGCTGCGTGTGGGCGAGCGGGTGGTGACCGCAGCCGCGTCCGGCGCCTACGCCGAATTCGGCACGGCCCCAGCCGAATTCGTCGCACAACTACCGGCTGAAGTGGACTTCGACGTGGCGGCCTCGGCGCTGTTGAAAGGGCTGACGGCCCACTACCTGATCAAGTCCGTCTATCCCGCCCAGCCTGGTGACACCGTGTTGGTGCATGCCGGCGCCGGCGGCGTGGGCCTGATCTTGACGCAGTGGGCGGCCGCCCTTGGTGTTCGGGTGATCACGACGGTGTCGACGCCGCAGAAGGCTGAGCTGTCACTGGAAGCGGGCGCTAGCGAGGTGCTCGATTACCCTGACGACGCCGACGAGTTCGGCAAACGGATCCGGGAGTTGACTGACGGAGCCGGTGTGGCCGCAGTCTACGACGGAGTGGGGGCCAGCACATTCGACGCCAGCCTGGCCAGCCTGACCGTGCGAGGCACGCTGGCATTGTTCGGCGCCGCCAGTGGGCCCGTGGCCCCGGTCGACCCGCAGCGCCTCAACGCCGCTGGGTCGGTGTATCTGACACGCCCGAAGTTGGCTGACTTCACCCGCACAGAGCAGGAATTCACTTCGCGCGCCGGAGAGTTATTCGATGCGATCGCGGCCGGCTCGATCAGGGTCACCGTGAGTCGGCGCTACCCGCTGGCCGACGCGGTGCAGGCGCACCGGGATCTGCAGGGGCGCAAGACCGTCGGCTCGATCGTGCTGGTGCCCTAGGCGTTGTCAGCCTGCGGGCCGAGTTCCTCCTCTTGCGCCCACGTGCCCGGCACCATCGGCATGGCCGGGCCCTCACCGAACTCGTCACCGGAAAGCGTGGTCAATCCTGCGGCAGTGGTGGTTTCTTTGCGGACGTTCCCGGCGAAGCCCAGCGGCCCCGCGCCGGCATCGGAGGCCGCCGTCGAGGCGACGCGTTCCTGCTCGGGTAGCCCCCAGTCAGGGTCCACGTCGACGTCCATTGACATGAACTGATCGCCGTGGTCGCGCAGCGTCGCGCGCCGGCGTCGCCGCGCCCGCGCCTGCTCACGCGCGGCCGCTCCTGCCGCCGCCGCAGCCGAATCCGGCTCGGAGCCTTTCTTTTTGGCGCTGGAGCTCGCGCTTGCGCTGGTACTCATACCGGAGCCGAAGCCGATTCCGGGCGGCCCCACCATGTAGGGAGGGACGAATCCCGCGCCGCCAGCGGCCGGAGGGGCCGACGGCGGTGCTGGACTAGCGGTGGTGCTCGTCGTCGGCGTCGGCGCAGGCGCCGGGGCCGAGGCCGGGGCAGCTGCTGGTGCGGCGGGAGCCGCGCTCATCCCGGCCACCGGCAACATGGCCGGCCCTGGCACGATGGGCGGCGGCAGCGGCGCGCCGGCCGGCGCGGCGGGCTGGGTGGCGGCCAGACCAGCCAGGCCCGCGAAGCCGCCGACGGCACCCGCTGGGGCGAGCGCTGCGCCGATTGCGACTGCCAGCAACTGCTGAGCCGGGTTCAGCCCGGTGAGTTCGGCAATGTGAGTCGGCCAGTCGAACAGTGCGAGTTGGACAAGGTATTGGAATGCCGCGGCGGGATTGGTTAGCAGGTCTTGGCCGAACTGTTGAAAATCCTCGAAGAATTCGAGGGCTCGAACAACCCACCACATCGGGTCGGCGGGGTTCGTATATGCGTCGTAGGGCAGTCCATTCACCGTCCCGTTAGCGGGATCCCAATTAATTCCCAGGTTTTTCAGGAAGTTCGCGATGAGGTCGTCGATAGGGTTGTCGACGGTTGGGTCGGGCGCGCCGTCCGAATGCTGGGTCGAAGCCTCCGATTTCACGATCTGCGGCGCCGGGGCGGTCCGCGGTGTTGACGCCAGTGCGGTGGTGGAGACGGCTTGGTAGGTGGTCATGGTGGTGGCCGCCTGGACCCACATCCGCACATAGTCAGCCTCGTTGAGGGCGATCGGAATCGTATTGATGCCAAAGAAATTCGTCGCCACCAACACCGCATGCACCGCATGATTAGTCGCCAACTCCCCCAACGTCGGCATCGCC
>NZ_DASRBZ010000395.1:0-7204 GCF_035653355.1 Mycobacterium sp.
CTCAGTCGGTCCGGTCAGGGGGTTTTGGGACTTCCTTCACGTCAGTTGGCGAGCTCTTCAACCACTTTTTCAGCCGAGCCAGCTGATCGATCGCGATCCCGAGCCCCACGAGCGCGAGCGTCACCATAATCGCGGTGGCCATATAACCCATGGTGACAGGCCGAAGCTGCTTTAGGGCAGGGTCGGTTCCTGCCGTGTGGCTGCTGTGACCTCGATGCCGATGTGCACCTTGTCGATACCCCCGCGCACGATCGAGTGCGCATAGAACCACCATGCGTGATACCAGTACCGCTTGAGCACGGCGTTGTAGACGCGCCGCGTCTCCGACTTCGGGAGGACGCGGGCGATCGCCTCGACCGGTTCGCTCTTGGGCTTGCCCAACGCCGTGCTCTTGGCGATCGTCACTCTGGGAGTGTTGCGGATTCGCTTGACCTTCCACGAGCCATCGTCGGTGATGACAAGGAGCCGGTCACCGTCGGGCGTCCCCCATATCGGTGTAGGTTTGGGGCGGCCGTCTTTGGTGAACGTCGTCAAAAGCAGGTACTTGGATTGAATGACGTCGTTGAAACTCAGAGCCACGCTTTATCTTTCCTTCCGTAACCCGGTCGCGATCGCGCATCTTCCGGATTGTCGGCATTAGCCGCTGCGCCGGAAAGCGTTGCGCTTGCCCGCCCACGCGTGTTGCACCAATCTTGACGAACGCGCTCGGCCCCCAGTCGGGCGGTGCCGCTTGTGGTGGTGCCCGGTCACGGAGCGGTGTCAGTTGGTCGTCAGTTGTGTTCTCAGTCGCGGCGCGGGTTGGCTGCCCCGGTGCACTACGCACACACTGCGTGTTGGCGGCAACCTCACAGCCGGACCCGGGGGGGCGACACTATGCAGGCAGACGCGCACAACGACACGGGGCGCGACGAGCGCCGCGCGCAACTTGAGCAGCGTCGCGCCGCCGTCGCACGCGAGATGCGGCGCCTGGCGAGGGAGTTAGCAGATTTGGATAGGCAGCTGGACGAGATCGAGCAATCGGAGCGTTGACCGAGATCCGGCGTGTGGGACCGCCAGAGTCACTTTGCTACGGGCACAGCTTTCGGTACAGCCACATCGCCCAGCGCCGCAGTGAGATCATGGGTCGGTAGGCAGGCACCGTAGTGTGCCAGCGCGATAGGGCGAGTGCAGATGAACATCGACGATGAGTCCGTCACAACGCTGGAGGACCTCAGGGGCGATCTGGCGCAACGATACAAGTGGACGCCTACCAGCGGGGCCTCCGTCGAGCCCGCGATCGTCGAGGCAGACATCGCAGCCCTCGACCGCGACGGCTACGTCGTCTGGGAGAACCTGCTCAACCCCGAAGAGTGTCGGCAGATCCGCGAGATCGTGCGCCCGTGGCTGGGGCACACCGGACGAAACTCTTTCGAGGGGCGCCGCACTCAACGCGTCTATAGCTTGCTGAGCAGGACGCGGGTATGCGACCGGCTTGTCGATCATCCGCGTGTGCTGGCGGTGCTCGACCGGTTACTGATGCCCAACTACCTGCTTTCGGCATTGCAGGCCATCAATATTCAGCCCGGTGAGTCTGCGCAGCTGCTTCACCACGACGACGGGTTCTATCCGATCCCGCGCCCGCGGGCGCCGTTGGCGGCAGCGACGATCTGGGCGATCGACGACTTCACCGCCGACAATGGCGCCACGGTACTCGTACCCGGCAGCCATCGCTGGGGCAAGCGCCGACCCGGACCAGACGATCACGCGATACCGGTCGTTATGCCTGCCGGCTCCTGCGTCTTCTTCGTGGGAACCCTCTGGCACGGCGGAGGCGCCAACACGACTTCCCGCGACCGCCTTGCCGTCACCGCGCAATACTGCCAGCCATGGCTGCGCCCAATGGAGGCTTTCACGCTCTCGGTGTCGCGCGAGATCGCCCGAACCGTCTCCGATGACCTTCGCCGCATGCTGGGCTACAGCATCCACCCGCCATTCGTCGGCGCGGTCGACGGTCTGCACCCGCTACGGCTGTTGGACGAACCGTAGCTGGACAAGCCGGGTAGCCGATCACCTCGATGGGCGTCGGCGTGTCAGAAGTTGATCGGCGGGCCGGCATTTTATCGTCGAAACGTGCAATACGTGTCTAACGTTGGTCACCGCCGACGGGCCGATGGACGCCTACGGCCGCACCAAGCGGCTATCTGACCGGCGAGACACTCTACGGCGGCGCATCTGGCGCAGGCCGCGATGAGCGGCGCCGACCCTATCGCCGCGGTTCTCCGAGACGCCCGTTCACGCCTCGCTAGCGGAAAATGGTGCAAGCGACGGGAATTCGACGGCAACGGAAACATGTGCATGCAGGGCGCGCTCATGGCCGCACGAAAGGATATGGAAGCTGGCGTCGACATCTACAAAATAGAAAGGCTTCTCGGCAAGCACATGTGGTGCTCTTCGATCCCCCGATTCAACGACGCGCCTGAAACCACACTCGCCGACGTACTCACCGTACTCGACAAAGCCCTCGCCGAGTTGGGGCAGTTGGCCGAGTGACACGCCAGCGCGGCGGAATTGCTCACTTCCCCTTCAGGTCAGTGTCTCGGCTCGGCTGCACCCGCTTGGGTTCGCCGGGCATCTTCGGGTAGTTCGGTGGATAGGGCAGGTCACCCAGGCCACGCTCGTTATCGGCCTTCACCATGTCCAACAGCGGAGCAATCGACTGCTTGACGGCGTCCATGCCGGCCCACGGGTCCTCACGCTGGGCCACCAAGTCGGGGACGGTGGCCATGGTGTAGTCGTCCGGGTCGGCGACGGCCAGCTCATCCCACGTCAAAGGGGTGGATACGGTCGCAATCGCCGTACGCCGCACCGAATACGCCGACGCGAATGTGCGGTCGCGGGCGTTCTGGTTGTAGTCGATGAAAATCCGCTTCCCGCGCTCCTCCTTCCACCAGGAGGTGGTCACCGCGTCCGGTGTGCGGCGTTCGACTTCACGGGCCAGCGCAATCCCGGCGCGGCGCACCGCGATGAAATCCCAGTCCGTCGCGATCCGCACGAATACGTGTACGCCGCGGCCACCGGAGGTTTTGGGGTAGCCGATCAATCCCAGCTCGTCGAGCAGCGGCTTGAGCACGTCGACGGCGATCGCTCGCGCCTCGGGGAAGCCGGTGCCGGGTTGCGGATCGAGGTCGATCCTGAGTTCGTCGGGATGTTCGGTATCGGGGCAGCGCACCTGCCACGGGTGCAGGGTGACGGTCCCCATCTGCGCGGCCCACACGATCGACGCCGGATGGGTCACCTTCAGCGCATCGGCGGTCCGCCCGGACGGGAAGGTGACCCGGCACGTTTCCAAATAATCGGGATGGTGCTGCGGTACCCGCTTTTGGTAGATCTCTTCGCCGTCGATGCCGTCGGGGAAGCGTTGCAGATGGGTGGGCCGATCGCGCAACGCGGTCAGCATCGGTCCGCGAGCGACGGCCAGGTAGTACTCGACAAGCCTGCGTTTGGTGCCGGACGAGCCCAGTTTCGGGAAATACACCTTGTCCGGATTGGTGAACCGGACCGTGATCCCATCGACATCCAGTTCTTCTGCCGCAGTTGGCATTACGACTCCCCCACGCGGGACGGGTCGAAGCGCGACGGTTGTGTTGCCGCGCTCGGTCGAGCCGAATCCGAGCCATCACCAACCGGCCGAACGGCGTCGGAGTGCAGTCCGCTCACGCTTTGAAGTTACGCGTTCGACCTGCCGCACTCGAAGCCAACTCGCGGAGGGCACGCCCGCGATAATCATCGAGACGGCACAATGAGCCGGTGGAGCTTCCCGTGATGCCGCCGGTCTCGCCGATGCTGGCCAAATCGGTTCCGACCATCCCACCTGGGGCGTCTTATGAGCCCAAGTGGGATGGATTCAGGTCGATCTGTTTCCGCGACGGCGATGAGGTGGAGCTGGGCAGCCGCAACGAGCGGCCGATGACACGGTATTTCCCGGAGCTGCTGGCCGCATGCAAAGCCGAGATGCCGGAACGCTGTGTGATCGACGGGGAGATCATCATCGCAACCGCACACGGTTTGGATTTCGAGGCGCTGCAACAGCGCATCCACCCGGCGGCCAGCCGAATCAACATGCTCGCTGAGAAGACGCCGGCGGCCTTCATTGCGTTCGACCTGCTGGCGCTCGGCGAGGACGACTACACCCGCCGACCGTTCGCTGAACGTCGCGCCGCGCTCGTCGACGCCTTGGCCGGCCCCGGTCCCTCGATCCACGTCACACCGGCGACCACCGACCTGGCGACGGCACAGCGCTGGTTCGAGGAGTTCGAGGGAGCAGGCCTCGACGGCATCGTCGCCAAACCGCTGACACTCACCTATCAGCCGGACAAGCGCGTCATGTTCAAGATCAAGCACGAGCGCACTGCCGACTGTGTAGTCGCCGGCTACCGCGTGCACAAGTCCGACGACCAGGCGATCGGCTCCCTACTGCTCGGGCTCTACAACGAAGACGGCGCCCTGGCCTCAGTCGGCGTCATCGGTGCCTTCCCGATGGCCGAGCGGCGTCGGCTCTTCACCGAATTGCAGTCTCTCGTCACGACTTTCGAGAACCATCCGTGGAACTGGGCCGCCCACGAAGCAGGGCAACGCACCCCACGCAAGAATGAATTCTCCCGATGGAACGCCGGCAAGGACCTCTCCTTCGTGCCGCTGCGACCGGAGCGGGTGGTCGAGGTGCGCTACGACTACATGGAAGGCCAACGGTTCCGCCACACCGCCCAATTCAACCGGTGGCGCCCCGACCGCGACCCACGCTCATGCACGTATGAGCAGCTGGAGCGTCCGATTACGTTCAGCCTCGCGGAGATCGTTCCTGGCCTCAGCCCGGTGAGCCCAGCCCAGCCGTAGGGGCTGTGACTCCGTTCCCGCGGCCCGAAACTGAAGCTTCAGCTGCTGCTCTCTCGTCGCCGGGGACACTGGTCTCTGGGGAAGGGTGGTTCGATGTGCCCGCCTTCGAGCGACAAACCGCTTGCGCTCCAAAGATTGTCGCTCGAAGGCGGGCGAAATGTGTACCAGGCGAGACTTAAGACTCATGTGGTATCTGTGATTGCCGCAGCCCGAGACCCGCCCGTGTAACAACTGGATCAGCACCGTTCGAAGCCACGCAGATACCCGTCCAACATCATGACGATCTCGTCTTCCAGCCGGTGCGGGTCGACCGGCGACGGTGAAGTGATAAGGCGGTGCACCAGCGACTCGATCGTGGCCACCACCATCTGCGCGGCCAGGCGACTGTCGTGGACCTGAACGGCGGGGTGTTGTTCGAGCAATGCTGCCGTCACGTCGATCATTAATTGTTCCGACTCGTGCAACCGCGCGAGAAAGGCCGGTGACCGTGGTGCCTCCTCGAAAAGCACGCGATGCAACCGCGGATTGTCGCGATGGTTGTCGATCGTTGCTCGCACGAAAACTCTGAGCGCCTCGTCCAGCTGGGATGGCACACCGTCGGCCAACCGGGCGCTGATAAGCCGGGCGCCGGCTTGGACGTGTGCCTCCATCAGCGCGGCCAGGATCGCGTCCTTGTTGGGGAAGTATTGATACAGCGAGCCGATCGACAATTCCGCAGCCTCCGCGATGCGGTTGGTGGTACCCGCCGCATACCCGTGCTCGCCGAAAACGCGAGCAGCCGCATCCAAGATCCGCTGCCTAGTCTGTTGCGCGCGCTGCTGTTTCGGCCGCTTGCGGGGCCGATACCGGTCCGGCGGAGCGATCGCGACCTCCCCTCGTAAGCGAGTAGTCAAATCTGCTCTAGGCAGCACAATTTGGAGATCTCACTCGAAGGAGTTCGACCCGTGCAGACCATACATGTGGCCACAACTCTCCCGACCAGTGCCGACAGAGTGTGGCAGGCGATGCAATCGCCAGCCACCTTCCTTTATGTATGCAAGGGCCTGTTCGGGATTCCGGCGCTGCAAGGGCGGTCCGAGCCGCTGCGCGCCGGCGAACGCGGATCGGCGTGGCTATTCGCGTTCCACCTGATCCCGGCCTACCGACACACGATCGAAGTTCTCGAGGTCGACGCCGACACCCGCACCATCCGCACTCATGAGCGCGGCGGCATCCTCACCGCCTGGGCCCACACCCTGCACGTCGAACCGATCGACCAGCACAGTTGCCGCTACAGCGACACCGTCGCGATCGACGCCGGCCGCGCCACCGCTGCGGTCGCTGCGATCGCCGTGGGCATCTACCGTTACCGGCAACGGCGCTGGCACAAACTGGTCCGCCGGCACCTGCTGCCCGACGGGCCGGCCTACGCTGCCTAGGGCTCAGCTGTGCAAGAACTCCATGATGTGGTTGGCCAGTTCTTCGCCGGCGTCTTCTTGCAGGAAATGACCGGCGTCGCGCACGACGGGGTGGTCGATGCCCTGCGCGCCAAGCATTTCGCGTTTGAAGATCGGCGCCATCGCGCCGGTGATCGGGTCGCCGTCGCTGAACGCAACCAGCATCGGCGTCGGACTCGCGCAGAGTTTCTGCCATGCCGACCGGTTGGCCGGTGTCGCGGGGTCGTCGGGTGACGTCGGGACCAGGCCGGGCATGGCGCGCGGGCCGGCGCAGTAGGTGTCGTCGGGAAACGGCGCGTTGTAGGCCGCGCGCGCCGCGTCGCTGAGTGGGCGTCGACAACCCGACTGCACGAACCCGCCGATGTCCAGCGTCGGCTTCCCCTGGATAGTCTCCCGGAAACGCCACCAGATTTCGGGCATCGGTTGGTCCCCGGTTGGCAGTCCGGTGTTGGCGACGACCAGGCGGCTGAAGCGTTCGGGATGTTCGGCGGCCAGCCGTAATCCGATCAACCCACCCCAGTCCTGTCCGACCAGCGTCGCCCGGCGGAGGTCCAACACGTCGAACGCCAGCGCCCGCATCCATTCGACGTGGCGCGCATAGGTGTGGTCTTCGCGCTCGGCCGGCTTGTCGGACCGGCCGAAGCCGACGAGGTCCGGGCAGACGACGCGATACCCGGCGGCCGCGAGGACCGGAATCATCTTGCGGTACAGGAACGACCACGACGGTTCGCCGTGCATGAGCAGGACCACCTGGCCGTCGGCCGGTCCCTCGTCGAGGTAGTGCACCCGAAGGGTCCCTCTGTCCCCGTCGGGGATCTCGACGTAGTGCGGTTCGAAGGTGGTCGCCAGGCCGGCGAAGGCGGCGTCAGGCGTGCGCAGGACGTGCATCAGACCGG
>NZ_DASRBZ010000396.1:0-3600 GCF_035653355.1 Mycobacterium sp.
GCGCGGCGGCTGGCACCGATTACGCCGACCTCACCGGTGAGGCGATGTTCGTGCGCAACAGCATCGACCAGTACCACAAACAGGCCGTCGATACCGGTGCCCGCATCGTGCATGCGTGCGGATTCGATTCCATCCCTTCGGATTTGAGCGTCTACGCGCTGTACCGTGCCGCCAGTGGCGACGGCGCTGGTGAACTCACCGACACGCACTTCGTGTTGCGCCGCTTCTCCGGCGGATTATCCGGCGGCACCATCGCCTCGTTGATGGAGGTGCTGCGCACCGCTTCCACCGATCCCGACGCACGGCGCCTGCTGGCCGATCCCTACACGCTGAGCAGCGACCGCGCCGCAGAACCGGACGTGGGCCCGCAGCCGGATCTGCCGTGGCGCCGCGGCCGCGACATCGCCCCGGAACTGGCCGGGACGTGGACGGCGGGGTTCATGATGGCACCGTACAACACCCGAATTGTGCGGCGCAGCAACGCATTATTGGATTACTCGTACGGCGCGAAATTCCGCTACACCGAGCACATGAGTGTGGGATCGTCTGTCGTTGCCGCCGTAGCCTCAGCCTTGGTCACCGGCGTCGGCAACGCGATGTTCGGGCTGGGCAGCCGCTATTTCCGGCTGCTGCCGCGGCGGATGGTGGAGCGGCTGGCGCCCAAACCCGGCAGCGGGCCCAGCGCCGCTGCTCGGGAACGCGGTTACTACCACGCCGAGACCTATGCGACCACGACCACCGGTGCTCGTTATCGGGCGACGATCGAGCAGCAGGGCGATCCGGGCTACAAGGCGACGTCGGTGTTGTTGGGGGAGAGCGGCTTGGCGCTCGCGTTAGACCGCGACAAGCTCTCGGACCTGCGTGGCGTGCTCACCCCGGCGGCCGCGATGGGCGACGCGCTGATCGCGCGTTTCCCGGCCGCCGGTGTGTCACTGCAAACCACTCGGCTTTGATTGAGTCGCGCCGCGCGAAAGGCCGTCGGCACGGCTCGATTGGTCTAGTGTCGTCATCGATTTCGATCACATCCAGCGACGAAAGTGGACACGATGGCCAGTCTCGACGACCTCTTCGCACAGATTCCCACGCGCGAAATCGCAAGCAGGTTAGGCGCTGACGAATCCGAAGTGAACAACGCTATTCACAGACTGGTGCCGGCGCTGGTTGGTGGACTGCAGGAGAACGCACAAAACCCTGCTGTCGCGTCAGAAATCTCGTCGGCTGTCAACAGCCATGCCGCGAGGGGGCTGTTGGACACCGGCGTGCAGGTGGATCAGGTCGACGAATCCGAGGGTCAGCAGGCCATCGCCAAGATCTTCGGCGGCAATGACAGCGGCCAGGTCGCCGCGGCGCTATCGGGCGGTGGCGGCGGCGATAATCAGTTGTTTCAGAAGCTGTTACCGATCTTGACGCCGATTGTGCTGGCCTACATCGGCAAACAGCTCAGCGACAACAAAGCCTCGGCGCCCGGAAAGCAGGGTTCGGGGGGCGCGCTCGGCGAGGTGCTGGGCAGCATCCTCACTGAGGCGTCAGGCGGCAAGGGCAACAAGTCGTTGGGCAGCATTTTGGGTAATGCGTTGGGCAGTAAAGCGGGCGAGATACTTGGCGGCTTGTTCGGCGGCAAGAACAAGAACTAGCCACAAGCACACCGCCATTGCACCGGTTCGTCACTGGCAATTCTTCAGTCGTTTCGATTCACGCGAGTTGGACGCGTCCACAAAAACGCTGACGTCAGTAGGCTCACGCTCGTCGGGAAAAGCAACAATGCGGAGCCGGTCGCCGGCCCGCGCTGATGAAGGGAGTGAGTGACGTGGGAGACACACTGACTGCAGGACAGAAGCTCGTACGGGGAGAGTCGCTCACCTCCAACAATGGGGCCTACACGCTGACACTGCAAGATGACGGCAACCTGGTGCTGGCGGTGCGCGGCAAGGCCATTTGGGCGACCGGGACCAACGGTCAAGACGTGGTGCGTGCGGAGGTACAACCCGACGGCAACTTCGTGCTCTACACCGCCGACAAACCCGTGTGGGCCAGCAACACCAAGGGCAAGAAGAACCCCAGACTCGTCCTGCAGGACGACCGCAACCTGGTGCTCTACGCCGACGACGGCGCAGCATGGTCCACCAAGACCGAGACCGACGCCCCACCACCACCACCGGCCCCCGAAGAGCCTGGCGCTCAGGCGGCACCCGCTGTGGAAGAGCCCGCCGCGGAACCAGAAACGGTGGGCCAAGCAGAGGAGCCGCCGGCACCGGAACCCACAGAACCGGCCGCACGGACATACACCGTCGAACCCGGCGACACCCTGTGGGCCATCGCCGAGCGCTTCTACGGCGACGGCAGCAAATACCAGGTAATCGCCGACGCCAGCGGAATCCCCAACCCCGACCTGATCCAACCGGGGCAGGTGCTGACGATCCCCTGATCGCGCCGCGTTCGACGACGTGGCGGCTCGCGTCGAGACGGCTGGGCGGCTACATCCGAACTGCTTGGCCGGTCGAGTAAGCGGGCTTCCTAGAATTGTGCGGTGACCCCCACCGCGAAGCCCGCCGTTAGCGCTGCGGCCGAAGCCTTGCCCAAGTCGTGGGATCCAGGCGCGGTCGAGAGCACGATCTACCAGGGCTGGGTGGACGCCGGCTACTTCACCGCGGACTCGGCCAGCACCAAACCGGGTTACTCGATCGTGCTGCCACCGCCCAACGTGACCGGCAGCCTGCACATGGGGCATGCGCTGGAGCACACGCTGATGGATGCCTTGACTCGGCGCAAGCGCATGCAGGGATACGAGGTGCTGTGGCTGCCGGGCACCGACCACGCCGGGATCGCCACCCAAAGCGTGGTGGAGAACCAACTGGCTCTTGAGGGCAAGACCAAAGAAGGCATTGGCCGGGAGCGGTTCATCGAGACGGTGTGGCAATGGAAGCGTGATTCCGGCGGCGCCATTGGCGACCAGATGCGCCGCCTCGGTGACGGCGTCGACTGGAGCCGCGACCGGTTCACCCTCGACGAGGGCCTTTCCCGGGCGGTGCGGACCATCTTCAAACGGCTCTATGACGCCGGCCTGATCTATCAGGCCGAGCGGCTGGTGAACTGGTCACCGGTGCTGGAAACCGCGATTTCCGATCTTGAGGTCAACTACGAAGACGTCGAAGGCGAACTGGTGTCGTTTCGATACGGCTCGCTCGACGACTCCGAACCCCACATCGTCGTCGCCACCACCCGGGTCGAAACCATGCTCGGCGACACCGCGATCGCCGTGCATCCCGACGACGAGCGCTACCGCCACCTGGTCGGCACCACCCTGCCGCACCCTTTCGTCGACCGGGCCCTGGTCGTCGTCGCCGACGAGCACGTCGACCCAGAATTCGGCACCGGCGCAGTGAAAGTCACGCCCGCCCACGACCCCAACGACTTCGAGATCGGCTCGCGGCACCAATTGCCGATGCCCACGATCATGGACACCAAGGGCCGAATAGTCGGCACTGGAACACCATTCGACGGCATGGACCGCTTCGAGGCCCGCGTAGCGGTGCGGGAAGCGCTGGCGGCGCAAGGCCGCATCGTCGAAGAGAAGCGCCCGTATCTGCACAGCGTCGGACA
>NZ_DASRBZ010000397.1:0-2838 GCF_035653355.1 Mycobacterium sp.
CACGAGGTCGTAGACGGTCGGCGTGATATCGCAGACGTTGACGTAGTTGTCGCGCACCTCTCCTCGCGCGGCAATCCCGTTGGGCCAGGAGATGATTGCCGTATCGGCTATGCCGCCCTCATGCGATGCATAGCGTTTGAACAACTTGTAGGGCGTGTTGAACGCCATCGCCCACCCGATCGGGTAGTGGTTGTAGGTCTCGGGTCCACCGAGCCGGTCGAAATACTTCAGGCTCTCTTCGACGGTGTCGATGTAGCCGTTGAAGAACTTCGTCTCGTTCACCGACCCGTTCGGGCCACCTTCACCGCTGGCCCCGTTGTCGGAGATCACCACGATCAGCGTGTTGTCCAACTGCCCGGAGTCCTCGAGATAGTCCAACACCCGGCCGATCTGGGCGTCGGTGTAGCTCAGGAAGCCGGCGAAAACCTCGGCCATCCGGGAGAACAATCTTTTCTCGTCGGCGCCCAGCGAGTCCCAGGACCGCACGGTGTCCTGCAGGGGCCACGGCTCGCCTTGCGGGCCTTGGACATCCAAATACGGATTGATCGGCGACAGTTCCGTATCCGGCGGCACGATACCCATCGCCTGCTGCCGCTCCAGCACGATGTCGCGGTACTTTTCGTACCCCATGTCGAAGCGGCCGGCGTATTTGTCTGCCCATTCCTTGAACACATGGTGCGGGGCATGTCCTGCACCGGGGCAGACGTAGGCAAACCACGGCTTGTCGGGTGCGATCACTTTCGCATCGCGAATGAACTCGATTGTCTTGTCGGCGATGTCCTTCGACAGGTGGTAGCCGTCTTCGGGAGTAGCCGGTGGCGGCACAGGGTGGTTGTCGTAGACCAGGTCCGGATACCACTGGTCGGTCTCCCCGCCCATGAAGCCGTAGAACCGCTCGAAGCCTCGCGATAGCGGCCAGTTCCGTTTCGTGGACGCGAGATTCGACTCTTCTAGCGGTGTGAGATGCCATTTGCCGACGCAGTAGGTGTTGTAGCCGCGCTCGGCCAGCACTTCAGAGAGCAACGCGGTGTCGGCGGGGATACGGCCGTTGCAGTTCGGAAACCCGTCGGTGAACTCTTCGATGGTGGCCATACCCACCGTGGTGGCGTTGCGACCAGTCAGCAATGACGCCCGAGTCGGCGAGCACAGCGCCGTGGTGTGAAACTGCGACAGCCGCACACCGTGGTCGGCGATTCTGGTCATGGCCGGCATGTCGACCAGCCCGCCGAAGCAATCCCATGTCGCGATCCCGACATCGTCCCACACCAGATAGAAGATGTTCGGCGCGTTTTCCGGTGCGGTCGGCGCCGCGTACGGTCCCCAATCCGGCTCGGAGTCACGGATATCCAGCTCGACCTTGCCCTGGAACTCTGTTGCCATCACCGGCTCCGTTCTTATCGGTGCCGCGAGCCTATACCCGTCCCGTGTCAAATACTCACGCACACTGCCAGCGTTTTAGGGCAGCCGAAACACACCAGCCCAGGTCACAAGGAACTCGCCGGGCGGTAGCGGGGCGAGTCCATCGCCAAGAGAACCAGCCGCAGCTGGGTCTTACTTGGCCTTCTCGAGGATTTCGACGAGCCGCCAGCGTTTGGTCGCCGACAGCGGACGGGTCTCCATCAGCGACACGCGGTCGCCGATGCCGGCGACGCTGTTCTCGTCGTGCGCCTTGACCTTCTTGGTGGTGCGGATGATCTTGCCGTAGAGCGAGTGCCGCACGCGGTCCTCAAGCTCGACCACGATAGTTTTCTGCATCTTGTCGCTGACGACGTAGCCGATCGCAGTCTTGCGCCGGCCCCTCGGCTTCGGGGTGCGCGGAGTGTGCTTGGGCCCCTTCTCTTTCGGCGCGGCGTCTTTGGCAGCCGCTTTCTTTGGAGCAGCCTTCGACGCTTTGGTAGCTGCCTTTTTCGCCGGGGCCTTCGTGCCAGTCTTAGCCTCTGCCATTACGATTCCTCACCCCCGGGCCCGGACGCCAGACCCAGTTCTCGTTCGCGCAGCACCGTGTAGATGCGTGCGATCTCCTGACGCACGGTGCGGAGCCGACGGTTGTTGCTGAGCTGTCCGGTCGCCATCTGGAACCGCAGATTGAACAGTTCCTCCTTGGATTCGCGCAGACGCTCGACCAGCTCGTCGTCAGTGAGCTCACGCAGTTCGCCGGCGGAAACGCCCACTGCCATCAGAACTGCTCCTCTCGGGTCACGATGCGGGCCTTGATCGGCAACTTGTGTATCGCTCTGGTGAGCGCGGCCCGGGCGACGGCTTCATTCGGGTAGCTCAGCTCGAACAGCACCCGGCCCGGTTTGACGTTGGCGATCCACCACTCCGGTGAACCCTTCCCTGAACCCATTCGGGTCTCGGCGGGCTTTTTGGTCAGCGGGCGGTCCGGGAAGATGTTGATCCACACTTTGCCGCCACGTTTGATGTGCCGGTTGATGGCGATACGCGCGGACTCGATCTGCCGGTTGGTGACATAGGCGTGCTCTAACGCCTGGATGCCGTAGTCGCCGAAGCTCACCGTGGTGCCGCCGCTGGCGATGCCGCGCTGGCGGGGACGGTGCTGCTTGCGGTGCTTGACTTTGCGGGGAATCAACATGATTCAGCTCTCCGTGCTCTGCGTCTCGAGGGCTGGCTCGGCGGCCGCGGGAGCGGCGGCGTCCTCAGCGCCTGCGGCCCGTCCCGCCTCGGTGCTGGTTCCCGTCGTCCCTGCAGCGCCGCTGCGACGCGGACGGGTACCCGACGGGCGCTCGCGGCGCGGACGGTCGGCGCCCGCTGCGGGCGCCGCCAACTCACGCTTGCCGCCGACGATGTCGCCCTTGTAGATCCACACCTTGACACCGA
>NZ_DASRBZ010000398.1:0-4407 GCF_035653355.1 Mycobacterium sp.
GAACCACAACCGCTGCTGGGCAAACGACAACGGCACCACCGACGGGCGCTGCACTGGCGTCAACGGCGCCAGCCGACTCTCGTCGCCACCGACCCGGAGTGCGAGCTGGGCAACCGTGGGTGCTTCGAACACGGCACGCACCGAAAGGCTGCCATCCAAGCTCGTGTTGATCGCGGCGATCAGACGCATCGCCAACAGCGAATCCCCACCCAGATCGAAGAAGGAGTCGTCGACGCCGACCCGCTGCACACCGAGGACCTGGGCGAAGATGCCCGCCAGGACCTCCTCGATCGCGTTGGCCGGGGCGCGATAGCGATCGGTCTCGCTGTATTCCGGTGCCGGCAGGGCGCGTTTGTCGAGTTTGCCGTTGACGGTGAGCGGCAGCGCATCCACCGTCATCACCGCGGCCGGGACCATGTACTCGGGCAGCCGCTCGGCGAGCCGGGCGCGGATCTGTGCCGGGTCGGCGATGCCGGTGATGTAGCCGACCAGGCGCTTGTCGCCCGGGCGGTCCTCGCGGGCGATCACCACCGCCTGCTCTACCCCGTCGAGGTCGGCCAGCGCGGCGCGGACGTCGCCGAGCTCGATGCGGTAGCCGCGGATCTTCACCTGCTCGTCGGCGCGGCCCAGATAGTGCAGCTGACCGTCGGCGTCCCAGCGCACCACATCTCCGGTGCGATACATGCGTGCCCCGGCGCCGGCGAACGGGCATGCGACAAACCGCGACGCCGTCAACCCGGCGCGACGCCAATATCCGCAACCTAGCCCGGTACCGGCCACATACAGCTCGCCGACGACTCCGGCCGGCACCTGGCGCAACCAGCCGTCGAGCACAAAGAAGCCGAGGTGCCCCAGCGGCACGCCGATCGGGCTGGTGTTGTGCTCGACATCGCCGGCGACGATCTCCCGGAACGAGGCGTGCACCGTCGTCTCGGTGGTGCCGTAGAGGTTGAGCAGCCGTGGTGATTCGGGGTGGTGGTCCAGCCACGGCCGAAGACGCTGCGGCTCCAGCGCTTCACCGGCGAACACCACAGCGTCCAGCTGCAGCCGTTGTCCCAGTTCGGGTGCGAGCGCGTCAGCGCTTTGCAGCGCGTAAAACGCCGACGGGGTCTGGCTCAAGACGCTGACCTGTTCAGCGACCAGCAAGGCGTGGAAGTCCGCCGGTGAGCGCACCACCTCGTCGGGCACCACCACCAGCCGCCCACCGTCCAACAGGGCTCCCCAGATCTCGCACACCGAGACGTCGAAGGCGTAGGAATGCCACTGCGACCACACCGCCGCCTTGGGGAGATCGGCGCGCAGCGAGTCCAGCAGTTGGGTGACGTTGTAGTGGGTGATGGCTACGCCCTTCGGGACACCGGTGGTGCCGGAGGTGTAGATGAAGTAGGCGAGGTCATCGGCGGCGGGCGCGGGCAGTGCCGTGGCCGGATAGGTCGGGATGCGCGGGTCGTCGATGTCGATGACGTGCAGGTCATGGTCGTCGAGTCGGTTGGCGAGGTCTGCGGTGCTGATCGCGGCGATCGGCTGTGCGTCGCCGAGCATGAACTCGATGCGGGTCGCCGGCAGCGCCGGGTCGATGGGCAGATAGGCGGCGCCGGTCTTGAGGACAGCCAGGATGGCCACGATCGCCTCGGCGGAGCGGGGGAACAGCAGCGCCACTGACGCGCCCCGGCCCGCACCATGGGCTGTTAATAGGTGCGCCAACCGGTTAGCGGCCTCGTCGAGTTCCCGGTAGGTCAACGAGCGCTGGCCGCAGCTGACCGCCACCGCGTCCGGTGTCTGAGCTGCCTGCGCGGTCAACAACGCCGGAATCGATTGCTTTACGCCTGTGGGGTGGCTTAGGGCTACCCGGTTACTCCAGGTGTCCAGACGGACGTGCTCACCGGAATCGAGGACGTCGACCGATGAGAGTCGGCGGTTCTGGTCGGCGGTCAGCGCCACCAGCACACGCTTGAAGCGCTCGATCAGCGTTTCGACGCTGGCCGCGTCGAACACGTCGGTGCGGAATTCCACTGCGCCGCTGATTCCGGCGGGCTCTCCGGTTTCGGTCCATTGTTCGCCGAGCGCGAAGGTCAGGTCCATGCGCGCGACCTGGGTATCTGCAGGCAGAGGGGTGAGCTGAAGATCCCCGAAGGACAGCTCCGTGGCATCGGTTTGCCCGCCGAAGTTCTGCCAGGCCAACATCACCTGGACCAGCGGGTGATGGGCGAGGCTTCGGGTGGGGTTGAGCCGCTCCACCAGCACTTCGAAGGGGACGTCCTGGTGCTCGTAGGCGGCAAGGCTGCGGGTGCGCACTTGGGTCAACAGCTCGGCGACGCTGGGATCGCCGGCCACGTCGACGCGCAGCACCAAGGTGTTGACGAAAAAGCCGACCAGCTCGTCGAGTGCAGGATCGCGGCGCCCGGCGATCGGGAAGCCGACGGCTACGTCGGTGCTGGCGCTGATTTTGGCCAGCAGCACCGCCAGGCCGGCTTGCATCACCATGAAGCTGGTGGCGTTGTGCTCGCGGGCCACCTGGTTGATCTGCTGCTGCAGTTCGGCCGGCCACTCCAGCGCTATGCGGGCACCGCGGTAGTCGGCGACCGGGGGATAGGGCCGATCGGTGGGAAGGTCCAGGCGTTCGGGCATACCGGCCAGGGCGTCCTGCCAGTAGGCCAGCTGCTCGTTGATTCGGCTGTCGGGGTCGTCGAGCTCGCCGAGCTGGTCGCGCTGCCACAACGTGTAGTCGGCGTACTGCACCGGCAACGGCGGCCACTGCGGGGCCTGTCCTTGGCGGCGGCTGGCGTAGGCCATCGCGAGATCACGGATCAGCGGGGCGATCGACCAGCCGTCGGCGGCGATGTGGTGCACGACGGCTGCCAGCACATGATCGTCGTCGCTGACATTGAAAAGCCTTGCCCGCAAGGGGATTTCGGTCGCCAGGTCAAACGGCTGACGCGTCGTGGCGCCGATCGCCTCACTGAGCTGGTTTTGCGGCCAGTCGGTGGCATCAACGACGTCCCAACCGAAGTCGGCGCTCTCAACGGGGACAACCAGTTGTTGGGGTGTGCCCTTGAGCGTCGGGAAGAGGGTGCGCAGACTCTCGTGACGGGCCACCACATCGGCCAGCGCTTCGCCCAGCGCGCCGGCGTTGAGCGTGCCGTGCAACTGCAGCGCCACCGCGATGTTGTAGATCGGCGAGGGGCCTTGCAACTGATCGATAAACCACAGCCGCTGTTGGGCGAACGACAATGGCACCACGGCTGGCCGCTCGACCGGTGTCAACGGCTCAACGCGACCCGCGGCGCCACCGATACGGAGTGCGAGTTGGGCCACCGTGGGCGCCTCGAAGACGGTCCGCACCACCAGGTTGGTGTCCAGGGCGGTGTTGACGGCGGCGATCAGGCGCATCGCGGAGATGCTGTCGCCGCCGAGTTCGAAAAAGGAGTCGTCGACTCCCACCCTGTCGATTCCGAGGACTTGGGCGTAGATGCCGGCCAACAGTTCCTCGACCGCATTAGTGGGGGCCCGGTAGTCGGCGGCGTCGGCGTACTCGGGGGCGGGCAGGGCGCGGGTGTCGAGTTTGCCGTTGACCGTCAACGGCAACGCATCGAGTGCGACGATCGCGGCGGGCAGCATGTAGGCCGGTAACCGCTCGGCGAGCTGCGCGCGGGCGTGAGTGGGGTCGGCGGTGCCGGTGATGTAGCCGACCAGGCGTTTGTGGCCCGGGCGGTCCTCGCGGGCGATCACCGCCGCTTGCCGGACCCCGTCCAATGCGGCCAGGGTGGTCTGGATTTCGCCGAGTTCGATGCGATAGCCGCGGATCTTGACCTGCTCATCGGCCCGGCCCAGATAGTCCAGCTGCCCATCAGCGCGCCAGCGCACGAAATCCCCGGTGCGATACATCCGCGCACCGTCCCCACCGAACGGGCAGGCCACAAACCGGGATGCGGTCAGCCCGGCGCGGCGCAGATAGCCGTAGGTCAGCCCGGCGCCCGCCACATACAGCTCACCCATCACCCCGGCGGCGACGGGGCGCAGCCAGCCATCGAGCACAAACAGCGCCGCCCCCGGCGCCGGCGCACCGATTGGCGGTGCCCCGGAGCCCGGCGTCAACGGCGCGCTGAGCAGCACCACCATCGTGGTCTCGGTGGGCCCGTAGGCGTTGATCATCACCCGCCCCGGCGCCCAGCGGTCCACCACCTCCGGTGGGCAGGCCTCCCCGGCCACCACCAACGCCGTGGACTCCAAACCCTGCGGCGAGAGCGCGCCCACCGCCGAGGGGGTCTGCGTCAACACGTCGACCTGCTCAGCAACCAGCACATCGTGAAGCTGTTCGGGGGAGCGCACCACCTCGTCGGGCACCACCACCACCCGACCGCCACCGAGCAGCGGGCCGAAGGTCTCCCACACCGAGGTGTCGAACCC
>NZ_DASRBZ010000399.1:0-3288 GCF_035653355.1 Mycobacterium sp.
CGGGGTGACGTGGCAGTTCTCGCCTGCGTCAGTGGTCTTGAGCAGCGGCGGAACGGCCAGCAGCACGCTGACCCTGAACAGCACGGCCGCGACTCCCGGCGGCTCGTTCCCGCTGGCCATTACCGGCGCGCGGCCATCGGACAACTACACGAAAACGGCCAACTTTTCGATCGGCACGCAGGTGACGACGTTTGCGGTGAACTCGGTGACGGGGAGTGGGATCGTCCATAATAATGGGCAGCAGGTGAGCATCACGAATACTGTGACCTCGAACAACACCTTCCCGACGACACCCGTGACGTGCACCACGCCGGCGGGATCGGCTTTGTCCTGCAGCGCGTCCTCGGCTGGAAACACGGTGACGACGACAGTCACCGCGCCGCCCGGAACCCAGAGCGGGACCTACACCATCGACGTCGGCGGAACGCAAATGTCGGTGAGCGTAGGGGACATCGGGCTTAGCCCTCAACCGCGGGTGAGCTTGACCGGCGGCTGCCCTGTGGGGACGAATGCCTCGGTATTGATTGCGGGGTGTCCCGCAACAGCGGATGTCCCATTACCCGATTCCGGCTATGAGTGCCCTGCCGACGTGCCATGCGACATAACCGTGGTGGCATACGGACCGAATTCTTTCGCCGGAGACCCGACCAACTGGGTGAGCGGGGTTGCCGAGCTCGGCCTGGACAACACGATGACGGTCTACTTCAGCCCGCCGGCAGATCTAGTCAGTCAGCAGTCGGGGCCGCAATCGTTCCCGTGGTACATGAGCACCTGCGCTCAATATTTTGATGGCGGCGACCCTGAGAACGAGGCCGAGTTCCCCTGTATGGTCGGTGAGGAGACGGATACGGAGTCGGTAGAGGTGTACCCGCCGCCAGCACCGCCAGCGCCACCCGCACTGAGTCTCAGTGGACCGGCAGGTGTGCCTCTGAACGGGACGAACACCTTTGCACTTAGCGTGTCTTCCACTGCCGCCCAGAGTGTCACACTCTCATTATCGACATCGTCCGGCACAGGTGCAGCCACGTTTCAAGGCGGGGGCTCATCGTACACCGTAAACGTGTCCGCTAATTCCGACAGCCCGGTGACCATTACGATCTCGGGCTCTCAAGTCAGCAGCACCGCCAACAACATCATCCTAACCGCGACGGCGCCTGGGGCCACACCAGTCACCGCGCAGTTCACAGTCGTGAACGTCACAATCAGCCTGAACGCTGCGCGCGGGGCCACACCGGCGGCCGATGACGGAAAAGGACCGAATTATTTAGTGGGCGCTCCAAGCGGTCTGGGTGCCGGCATTGTGACGTTGCCCGACCCCAAGACTTCCACCCCAGTCTGCGCAGTGGGCGCTGAGTTGATTGGGACCGTTACACCGAGCAACTATACCGGCCTGGTTACCCTGCGCCGAATGATCGCCAACATGAGCCCTCCCGGCGAACTCTATCAGAATCAGACTCAGTACTACGCACCCTACTTTACCCCAACGGCAGGGCATGGCCCTGGCCAGGACGATACATCCGACCCGCAGTTGATCGACAATGACCCTCAGTCTGGCAACTCGAACGGCAAAGTCTACGATATCGATGCCCCGGGCATAGGGCTGAGTACCCCCGACATCTACCGATATCGAGGCAACTTTGTACAGTATGCTGTTCTAGGTGATCGAACGTCTACCCTGCAGGTGGGATCGAATTTTCCATGGTGGGCTAGAGTTTCATGCACCCAGGACGCCCAAGGGAACTTATTGCTGAGCCAAGATGTTGCTGGCGACAACCAGGCTGGCGCGGGCACGACACCAATTACATGGAACCTAAAATGATGAGAGACCAAGTTCTAATGCGATTGAAAGCTAGAACCGCAATTGCGCTCCTCCCCTTGTTGTACGCCGGCGTGGCAGCGGCTAACGGGCGGCCGTTTGTTTGCGCGGAGTTGGAGAATGCCAAAGCCGAAGGCCTGCTGGCATACCTGCAGCGTGACCGCCCGAGCTTAAAGCCCGAATGCGCCTTCTACGCCATGGAGCAGGTTGGGTTGAAGCACTACCAGCCTGCGGTGCGAACTCTGATTGCATATCTAGACTACCCCGTACCCGCCGATCCTGCCGAAGCCAATCTGCCGCCCATCGGTCGACCCCGTATGCTGGGTTATACCTACCCAGCCTCAACTGCCTTGCTGGATATTGGCCAAGCGGCTGTTCCGGATCTCATCGAGGCCATCGGCGATCCAAAGACCGCCGAGGTAATCTGGCGAAACGCTATCCAGACGCTGCACGACGTGTGCAGCGAGGACGTGCCCGGCGCGGTCTCCCGACTTTACAGAGCGAGCAAAGCCTCCGGAAATTCTGACGTGTCCTACCGCCTCCGGCAGGCGGCATGGAGAATGGCTGACCTGTGCTACGGCGATATCGCAAACGCGTGCAGAGAGGCCCTTCGATGAGACTCAACCCGTCCGACAGGGACCCAAGGCCGCGGTCAGCGCGGTCGGCCCATGGTCGGGAAACCGAGCAATGTTTGGCGGGGGCATTTCTCCTCCGCTGGTCCGTCGCTGTTGCGATTCTACTGACGGCCCCGGCCTCTGTGCTCCTTGCCCAATCCGCCGCCTCCCTCTCCGGCCACATCCTCTCCGAGGACGGCCGCACGCTCCGCGCGGCGGTCACGCTCTCCTTTGCCGGACCGCGAGGCTTCCCCTCGCCGCCGCGGCGGGTGTTCACCGGCACGAACGGCGCCTTTACGTTCTCGCGGCTCCCCGCGGGCAAGTACGTGCTCTGCGCGCAGGTTTCAGCGGCCGAGCCGACGCCGGCCAATTCGCCGTGGGTCGATACCTGCGTCTGGGGATCGCCGCAGGCGCCCATCACGCTCGCGGCCGGGCAGCAGTTCGCGGGCGTCGTCTTCACTGCGCCGAAAGGCGCGTGGCTGCAGGTGCGGGTCGTGGATCCGGAGCACGTGCTGCCGCAGGTAGCGGCGAAAGGGCCGGCGCTGCTGGAGCCGCAACTGCAGCTCGTGCTGCAAGGGCCGGACAAGCTGCCGCGACATGCCCGCTTCGTCTCGGCCGATGGCGCCGGGCGCAACTATCAGGTGGCCATCCCGCTGAAGACGGCGCTCAACCTGCAAGTGGCGAGCTCTGTTGCGGACGTGTTCGATCAGAACGGCAAAGCGATAAAAGCGACGGACCAGGCGCCATTTCAGCCGAACACGCCCGCGGAGCTGGCGCCGGTGACGTTCACGGTTCACAAGAAGACTCCGTAGCGCGCCGGGCCGGACATGTCCGGCCCCTACGCTGTCAGGAGCGCCA
>NZ_DASRBZ010000400.1:0-5129 GCF_035653355.1 Mycobacterium sp.
CCGGCGACCACCAGCCGCTGCGGGTGGCAGTGCCCAGCTGGAGGTCAGCGGGCTGGGCGTTGACGATGGTGTCGAACTTGCGCAGCGAACCCCAGTCACGGCCCCAGTCCCGCGACAGGTACGTCGCCATCACGTGGGCACGCAGCAACAAGTCGGTCTCACCGAGCAGACCGCCGTTGACGCCGTCCTCCCAGGTGTCGGTGTCTTGCTTTTTGGCGGTGTAGTCGGGCGTGATCCGGAACTTGGGGATCTCGGTGACGCCGTAGGCGTGCAGCATCGGCCGCTGGCACGGGAAGGCCAGCCCGACCGCCCAGTCCATCAACACCGGCTGCGACGAGCCAACGTACTCCTGCAGCGAGCGCACATCGGGCACCCGCGGCGGCGTCACCGCGATCCAGTCCTCGGGGGTCAGCGACATGTCCTCGGCGACTACGCGCACCGCGGTGGCGTCGGCTGGGATATCGGAGCGGGCGAAGCGCAGGTTGCGCCATGCCTTGGGCTGTTCCCCGTACAGGTCGTAGGGCACCAGCCGGCCGGCCGCCATCGGAGCGCCGTCCGGGCCGGGCTTGCCGTATTCCAGTACGACGGTCTGCCCGCTGGTGTGCCCGTGCAGCACGCTGTTGCCGGCGATTTTGCCGGCCGCGGTCACCACGACCAGCGGATGCCCCTTGTCGGGCGACGGCAGCTGATACCAGGCCGAGGTGAGCAGGCTCTGTTGTTGTGCACCGGTGGTGTAGCTGCCGGCCAGCGGAACCCGTGCCGGGTCGAGCCCGTATGGCAGCGGCACCGTCGACCCGTTGATCCCCGGAGTTTTCAGCCGGGTCGGGGCGTCCCAGTCGTAGTCGGTGCCCGGTTGCGGCGGGTGATACCGAATCGCTTCGGCCACAGTGTGTTCCGGCACGCCATTTGGGGCGAACCCAACGGGGTTGACGCCGCCCAACGGGCCGAGGGCGCCGTAGTTGCCCGGCAGCGCGGGCATGAAGCCGGCGTTGGTGTCCGGCTCGACCAGCACGTCGTCGGCGAGCCCGCAGCCGCCGACAAACGCCCGCACATTGGCCCAGCCGTTGGAGTAGGTGGGGTACTGCCGCACGACCCCGGTCACCATCGTCGCCACGAACACCACCGCCATGAAGCCGGCAGCGATCGGCACCGGCGCCGCAGTCACCGCCCGCGCTATCCGACCCTCCCCGCGGTCGCGCGGCGCGAAATGTAACCAGATCGCGTACAGCGCGGCCACCACAAACAGCAAGAAAAAGATTGTGCTGACGTAGATTCCGCCGACCTTGGGCATCGAGCTGTTGAACGGCACGCCGTAGCTGGATACATACCACCACCCGTTGGTGGTGGCGAAGCACAGCGCCAGCACGAACATCAGCGCGGCCAGGAACGCCATCCGGTTGCGCGACCAGCGCAGCACACTCGGCGACACCAGCACGGTCGTCAGCGCGGCCATCGCCGCGCCGACCGCGGCGAACAAGCCAAAGTGGTGCACCCATTTGGTGGGGGTGAACATCAAGAAGAACATGGTCCCGAAAATGACACCCATCAGCCGCCAGGCCGGCCCACGGGCCACACCAGCAACTCGCTTGCGCCGCAACATGATAAACATCGCGGTGAACAAGCACAGTGCAGTGACCAGGAAGCCGAACCGCCGCGACAGCGAACCGTCGACAGTGGGCAGGAATATGTAGTAGTAGCGCAGGTTCTCGGTGTACCAGGCCTGGCTGGGGCCAATCGAACTGCGAATCCTGGTCGCTTCCAAGACCGTTGCCAACGTCTGGTCGGCGAACACCACCGTCAGCACCACGAAGCCGGCCGCCAGGAGCGGCGCCACCAACGGCAAGGTGCCCACCAGCCGATGCCGGTGCACCAGAATCCGCAGAATCGGCCGACCGCCTGCCACCAGCGCGGCCACCGCGATCAAACCGGTGGGCTGGATACCGAGCGTGAATGCCGCCGCGACGACAGCCAGCGCCGCCGGGGTGAGCCGGCTGTAGCGCATGGACCGCTCGATCAGCACATAGGTGATCAGCGAGCCGACCGCGATAATCGGCTCTGGCCGCAAGCCGTTGTTGAACGGCATCCACGCCGTCAGCAACACCAAGCCCGCCGCCCAGGCCGCGGCCTTGCTGGACGCCACAGCCGGCCCCAGCCGGGGCAGCACTTCACGCGACAACAGCAGCCAGCACACCAGGCCCGCAACAAGATCGGGCAACCGGATCCAGATGCTTTGGTCGCTGACATGGGTCATCAGCGCCAGCAGGTTGTAGTACCAGCCGAACGGGTCCTCCGGGCTGCCGAACCAGCGGAAGTAGTTGGACATATAGCCGGCGTGGTCGGCGACACGGGCCATGCCCAGGATGTAGCCGTCGTCGGAGGAATTCGCGCCGATCACATGCCAGAGCAGGAACGCGAATATCACGGTCGCGTCGACCAACGTGAACCCGCGCCAGGTGGCCGGGATGAGCCGACGCATCCGGCGACCGTCCATCTGGTCCAGGCGCCACAGCGCGACCAGCGCGACGACGGTCGAGCCGATCGCAACCACGATCGCAACCAGCTTGAGAAGGGTTGGGTGAGTAGAGAAGCGGGTGTCGATGCTCGCCGAGAAGGTCAGCCCGGGCGGCGCCGGGCCGGTCAGGTCGGTGAACACGCCGACGATCTGCGGGCGCAGGTTCGGATCGTTGAACCCGCTGCGCAGCGGATGCCCGCCCGGGTCGGTCAACCCCACAAATGTGGCGAAGGTGCCGGTGTGCGAGGAGGTGATCTCGATCCGCTGACACTGCGCCGAAATCACCTGGCCGCGCGGAACACTCGCGATCACCACGTTGCGGTCGGTGACGTCCACCCGGTCTCGGGTGACGTTGACGAACAGACCCTGCAGCGCGGCGTCCTTGCCGTTCTTCGGTGCGGTACCCAGGAGCATCGCTGCGTGCGGCGGCATCGAGCGCACCACACCGCATGGCACCGTGACCGTCATTGTCACCGGGGTCTGCGAGATCAGCGGCGCGGTCACGTTATTCAGCTGACCGTGCTGCGGCCAAGTCAACGTCGCAGTGGTCTGCACGACCGGCAAAAGCGGTGTGGCAATCGACAACAGGAACCCCAACAGGCCCGCCACGGTCGCCACCCAACGGGTCACCCGCACGTCGGGGGCCACGGTTTCTGGGGCGGCCGGTTCGGCCGCGCGGGCCAGGGTCATTGGCGCCGCTCCTCCTCATCGCTTCGTCCCCAGCTTCGCGGGGGCCCCCCTGCATCGTCGGCGGCGCGCGTCATGGCAGTGCTCGAATCGGTCCTTGCCGGCTCCAGCCGTACACGGTGACAGCACCCTGCTCGATGACGGCGTCGGGTGCCTGCTCGGGCGGCACCAGCCGGGCGTACTTTTCCACCGACCCCCAGTCGCGGAACCAGTCGCCGCGCAGATATGTCGGGATCGTGGAGGTGCTCAGCAGCGCCTGGGTGAACAGGAACGGCCCGCCTTTCTCGGCCGACTCCCACAGGTTCGACGACGATGCCGTCTGCTTGTGGTCGGGCAGGATGCGGTATTGCGGAAGTTCAGCTACGCCAAGGTGTTCGGCGAACGGCCGCTGGCAGGGGAAGTTCGCGGCGGTCGCGATGTCCATCAGCACCGGGGCGTGTGAGCCGATCAGTTGTTGGAGCGTTTGCAGCACCGGTACGCGCGGCGGGGTGAAGGCGAACCATTGGTCCGAGCTGAGGTTGGGGTCGTCGGCGACGATGCGTGCCACATTAGCGTCCGGCGGCGCCCACGCCAGCGGGAATCGCAGGTTGCGCCACGCCTTCTGCGGTCCGATGTCGATCGGTTCGACCTCTCCGAGCGGTTGGGTGGTGCCGTCGGGGCGGCTGATGCCCCACTGCAGTCGCAGCGGCTGCCCGTAGCTCAGTGTGCCGTCCTCTTCATGTGACCAGATGGCACCGGCGGCGGCGACCACAACCAGCGGACGATCTGGGGTACGCGGGGGCAGCTGGTACCACACCGAGGTGGCATGTGCGGCAACGGCGTTCTCGCCGTAGCTGCCCATCACCGGTGTGCGCGCCGGGTCCAG
Organism: Mycobacterium sp.; assembly: GCF_035653355.1. Classification (GTDB taxonomy): domain Bacteria; phylum Actinomycetota; class Actinomycetes; order Mycobacteriales; family Mycobacteriaceae; genus Mycobacterium. Next base: position 4,065 of record NZ_DASRBZ010000400.1, read on the forward strand.
CCCGAACGGCAGCGCCGCCCGCGACCCGTTGACGCCGACGGGGCCGTACCCGCCTGCCGTGCCAGCCGAGTCGCTGACCGCGGCGTTCGGCTTGTTGGGCGAGGCGTCGGAATTGACCAGGCCTGGTTTGGACACCACCGGGTCAGAGGTCAGGTCCTCGGCCACGCCGTTGGGTTTGAACCCGACGGGCTTCACTCCCCCCAGGGGGCCGTCCGGACCGTAGGGCTGTCCCGCAACCGGTTGCAACAGATCGGTATTGGGGTCGGGCTCGGCCAGCACGTCGTCTGCCATCGCGCAGCTGGTGCTGGAAAGCCCGGAGCGCAGCGCGTCGATGTTGGCCTTGGCGGTGGTGTAGACGGGGTAGCGCGCGGCAGCGGCTTTGGCCATCGAGCCGACTTCGACCAGAACCATGATGGTGGCGACAACCAACAGCGGGGTGGACGCCAGGATGCGGTTGCGTCGAGTCGGTTGGACCTCGGTGTGCCCTGCGTAGTCAAGGCGGAAGTGCTGCCAGGCGGCCAGCAATCCGGTCGCGATCGAGGCCGCTAAAAACATCGACGTCACGGGGTGGCTGGCGACGACGGGCTGGATATCGCGCCACGGCACGCCGTAGTTGCCGACGTAGAACCAGCCGTTGATGCCCGAGGTGGCCCAGGCCAGCACGAACAGCAGCGCGGTGATGTACAGCGACAAGTTGCGGCGGCTGTGCAGACCGACCGTGGCCAGGGTGAACGCAGTGACGGCGCCCAGCGCGCCCGCCAACCCGGCGAACGCGCCGAACTGGATGGCCCACTTCGTGGGTGTGAATGTCAACAGCAACAGCCCCGCCGCTGTGGTCCCGACCAGCCGCCACGCCGGGCCGCGAGACACTCCGCGATCCGGCCGCGGCGCAGCAGCACCACCAGCACACCGAACAGGCACAACAGCAGCACCAGCACGGCGAAGCGGCGGGTCATCGATGCGTCGACATTCGACTCGACCGTCACAAAGTAGTAGCGCAAAAACTCCTGATACCACGAAATCGTCGGCCCGACAGCGTATTTGATGCGCGCGCTCTCAGCGACC
>NZ_DASRBZ010000401.1:0-5862 GCF_035653355.1 Mycobacterium sp.
GCCACCCAGCGCATCGCGTACGCCGCCGAACGGTCCACTTTGGACGGATCCTTCCCGGAGAACGCGCCACCACCGTGGCGGGCCATCCCGCCATAGGTGTCAACGACGATCTTGCGTCCGGTCAGGCCGGCATCGCCCATGGGGCCGCCCAGCACGAACTTGCCGGTCGGGTTGACCAGCAGCCGCACGTCGGAGGCGTCCAGGGTGTCGTGAGCCAGGTCGTCGAGCACGGTGTTGAGCACCTTTTCCCGGATGTCGGGGGTCAGCATGTTGTCCAAGTCGACATCGGCGGCGTGCTGGGTGGAGATCACCACGGTGTCCAGCCGCACCGGGGTGTTGCCTTCGTAGGCGATGGTGACCTGGGTCTTGCCGTCCGGGCGCAGATACGGCAGCACGCCGTTCTTGCGGACCTCGGCCAGCCGCCGGGACAGCCGGTGGGCCAGCGCGATCGGCAGCGGCATCATTTCCGGGGTGTCTTTGATCGCGTAGCCGAACATTAGGCCCTGGTCGCCGGCGCCCTGGGCGTCCAGCGGATCCGCGACACCCTCGACGCGGGCCTCGTAGGCGGTGTCGACACCTTGGGCGATGTCGGGGGACTGCGCGCCGATGGCGATGTTCACCCCGCACGACGCGCCGTCGAAGCCCTTGTCGGAGGAGTCGTAGCCAATCTCCAGGATGCGGCTGCGAACCGTGTCGGTGATCTCGGCGAACGCCTCCTTGGCGTTGGTGGTCACCTCCCCGGCGACATGTACCTGCCCGGTGGTCACCATGGTCTCGACAGCGACCCGTGAGCGGGGATCGTCGGCCAGCAGAGCGTCGAGCACCGAGTCGCTGATGGCGTCGGAGATCTTGTCGGGGTGTCCCTCGGTCACCGACTCGCTGGTGAACAGCCGACCCTTTTCGCTCACACCCAGATCCTTCCGCCTCATCGACAAAATGTTAGTTAGACGAATTATATCGTCGCGCCGTCCACCCGACCGCCGGCACGGGCGTCACCCAATCGGGCTTACCCGCTGCCGCTGTGCAGAAAGGCGGCGATTGCGTCCACGATACGACTGGCCATCAGCGTCTTGGAGCCGTGTTGCAGCGCAGACTCGGTGCCGTCGGCGGCCAGCAGCCAGCCGTCGTTGCTGTCGACCTCGAAGGCCTTGCCCTCGCCGACGGCGTTGACCACGAGCAAGTCACAACCCTTGCGGCGCAACTTGTTTCGCGCGTGGAACAGGACGTCGCCGTTCGCGTCACCGGTCTCGGCGGCGAAACCGACGATGGCCCGCATGTTGGGCAGCTGTCCGTCGGCGCGCGCCCGTACCGCGCCGGCGAGCACGTCGTCGTTGCGGACGAGCTGGATGGTCGGGGGCTCCTCGACGCCCTTTTTGATCTTCGCGGTTGAGACGTGCGCGGGCCGGAAGTCCGCGACAGCGGCCGCCATCACCAGCACGTGCGCGTCGGGCGCATGCTTGGACACCGCGTCGCGCAGTTGCTGCGCGGAACTGACGTGCACGACGTCGACGCCGGCGGGATCGATGAGCCCCGCGGTGTGTCCGGCGATCAGGGTGACCTCGGCACCGCGCTGCGCGGCGACCCGGGCCACCGCGTAGCCCTGCTTTCCTGAGCTGCGGTTGCCGATGAAGCGCACCGGGTCGATCGGCTCGCGGGTGCCGCCGGCGGTCACCAGTACCTTGCAGCCGGCGAGGTCGTAGGGCAGCGCGTCGGGGCGTTCCAGTAACAGGTGGGCGAACGTGGTGATCTCCTCGGCTTCGGGCAGCCGGCCGGCCCCGCTGTCGGCGCCGGTCAGCCGCCCGGACGCCGGTTCCAGCACCACCGCGCCGCGGCGCCGCAGCGTGGCCACGTTGTCGACGGTGGCCGGATGCAACCACATCTCGGTGTGCATCGCAGGGGCGAACAGCACCGGACATCGCGCGGTGAGCAGCGTCGCGGTCAGCAGATCGTCAGCGCGCCCGGCCACTGCGCGGGCCAGCAGGTCGGCGGTCGCCGGGGCCACCACCACCAGGTCGGCCTCTTGGCCGATATGAACGTGCGGCACCAGCGGGACGTCGTCGAAGACGCCGGTGCGCACCGGTTCGCCGGACAGCGCTTCGAAGGTGGCCGCCCCGATGAAACGCAACGCCGATTCGGTGGGGACGACCCGAACTTGGTGGCCCGCTTCGGTGAGCTGACGAACGACGGTGCACGCCTTGTAGGCGGCGATGCCCCCGGAGACGCCGACGACGATCCGCTTGCGGTCCATGCCGCGACGCCTACTTACTCGCCTTCGGTGTGCTCGAGCAGGTCGGCGTGGATTTCGCGCAACGCGATGGACAGCGGCTTTTCCTGCAGTCCCGGCTCCACCAGCGGACCGACGTACTCGAGGATGCCCTCGCCGAGCTGGTTGTAGTAATCGTTGATCTGCCGGGCCCGCTTCGCCGCGTAGATCACCAGGGCGTACTTGCTCGAGACGCGCTCCAGCAACTCGTCGATGGGTGGATTGGTGATGCCCAGCGGCGGGTCGTAGGTCACGGTGCCGCCCAGGGCGGGATCGAACTGATCCGCGGCGGGGGCGGCGGCCGGCGACGCGTCGGACTGAGGAGTGCTCACTGAAAAATTTCTCCTGGCGAAGTAGTACGGCGGGGAACGGCTAGCGACTCGAACCAGACAAACCGACTCACGCCGTGTTCGGCGTGGTTCCCAGCAGCAAGGATACCAACTGCGAGCAGGCAGTCTCCAATCGATCGTTGACCACGACTTGGTCGAAGTCAGCTTGAGCTGCCAGTTCGGCGCGGGCTGTGGCGAGCCGGCGACGGATCACGTCCGGTGTCTCGGTGCCGCGGCCGACCAACCGGGCTTCCAAAACTTCCCAGCTCGGCGGCGCCAGGAAAACGGTGAGCGCTTCGGGCATCGCTTTCTTGACCGCCCGGGCGCCGGCCAAGTCGACCTCGATGAGCACCGGATGCCCCGCCGCGGTGGCGTCACGAATCGGCTGCGCCAGGGTGCCCGATCGGTGCAGCCCGCCGTGGATCTCCGCCCACTCCAGCAGGGCACCGTCGTCGATCAGCTGCTGGAAGCGCTCCGGTGCCACGAAGTGGTAGTCGACGCCGTCGACCTCGCCGGGCCGGGGCGCCCGGGTCGTGACCGACACGCTGAAGTGCAGGTCAGAGATCCGTTCCCGCAAGCACCGAACCACCGTCGACTTTCCGACGGCAGAGGGACCGGACAGCACCACCACACGTCCCGCCGTCGCCGGCCGAAGACCTTGGTCGCGCTCGCCGTCCGGTCCCCCGTCGGCGCTCATCTGTCCGGTTAGGCGGAGCCGAACTTTTCCAGCAGAGCCTTGCGCTGCCGATCTCCGAGGCCACGCAGCCGGCGGGTCGGCGCGATCTCAAGCTCGGTCATGATCTCTTGCGCCTTGACCTTGCCCACCTTCGGCAGGGCCTCGAGCAGTGCAGACACCTTCATCTTGCCCAAGACCTCGTCGGTCTCAGCGTCCTTGAGCACTTGCTTGAGGTTGGTGCCGCCGCGCTTGAGCCGATCCTTGAGTTCGGCTCGCGCTCGACGTGCGGCAGCAGCCTTCTCCAACGCGGCGGCGCGCTGCTCGTCGGTCAACTGGGGAAGGGCCACGATTCCTCCGTCTCATCGATCTTGTTGGTCTCAGCCGGGTACACCAGCCAGCGGAGACGACCGTACCCACGCTGACTGACGAAATCTAACCCGCCCCCCTGCTTCGGGCCACAAAGGCCCAGCTTGCGGGCGCGTCGACGACCTTGTGCGGCCTGCCTGAAGCTGGCGAAGCCCGACGCGTTGGCCGGTGGTGCGGCGAGCGCGGCATGCCGCGATAGTGCTGTCTACCAGGAGTTTTGGGCGTGCCTACGGGTCGCGCGCCCAGTGTGACGACAGCACCCGCTGGCCTAGCCGCGGCCGTGGCGGTGGAATCTTGACCGATTTCGCACGTCGCGGCGTGTCGCGCGTGTCGCGTGCCGAGTCGAGCAGCGGGCCCTACTTGCCTCCCCGCCAGGCTCGGTCGAACGGAAGCCGCCAGGCATGCGGGGCGATGAGCTGGTGAATGGCGTTCGGGCCCCATGAGCCGACGTCATAGCTGCGCACCGGCGGCGGGTCCTCGAGCAGCGGGGCGGAGACCTCCCAGAGCCGCTCGATCCCTTCCGCGGTGGTGTACAGCGTGTGGTCGTCGTGCATGGCATCGAGGATCAGCCGCTCATAGCCTTCCAGCACATCGCGGACGGCCTCGGTCTCGGCTAGGCCGAACTGCAGGCTGTGCTTGTCCAGCTTCATGCCTGGTCCGGGACGTTTGCCGTAGAACGACAGCGACACCTTGGACTCGTCGGCGAGGTCGAAGGTGAGGTGATCCGGGCCGTGCAGCCCGATGCCGCAACCCGGCGGGAACATGCTCTTGGGCGGTTCCCGGAACGCAATCGAGATGATGCGCTGGCCCTCAGCCAAGCGTTTGCCGGTGCGCAGGTAGAACGGCACACCCGCCCAGCGCCAGTTGTCGATCTCGCACTTGAGCGCCACGAACGTCTCGGTGTCGGAATCCGATGAGACCCCGTCCTCCTCGCGATATCCCCGGTATTGGCCGCGCACCACGTGGGTCGGGTCCAGCGGCACCATGGACTCGAACACCTTGTTCTTCTCGGCGCTGATCGCCCGTGAGGCGAGCGCCGTCGGCGGTTCCATCGCCACGAACGCGAGGATCTGGAACAGATGCGTGACGACCATGTCGCGGAAGGCACCGATCGGCTCGTAGAACGCCGCGCGGCCCTCCAGGGACAGCTTCTCCGGCACGTCGATCTGGATGTGGTCGATGAATGTCCGGTTCCAGATCGGCTCGAACAGGCCGTTGGCGAACCGGAAGGCCAGGATGTTCTGCGCGGCTTCCTTGCCGAGGAAATGGTCGATTCGGAAGATCTGCGATTCGTCGAACTTCTCATGGATGGAGGCGTTCAGGTCGACCGCGCTCTCGAGATCGGTGCCGAACGGCTTTTCCATCACCACCCGGGCGCCCTTGACGAGTCCGGCGTCCTCGAGTGTCTGGAGCACCGGGATCACGGCTTTCGGGGGAACGCTCAAGTAGTGCAGCAGCCGTACCTCACCGTCCAGGTGGGCGGCCTGCTCGTGCACCGCGTCCGATAGCGCGCCGGCTCCCTTCGCCTGCGATACGTACCGCAAGTTCTGCAGCCATTTGTCGAGGTCGTCGCGTTTAACGTCACGCCGGGAAAACTCCACGCATGCTTCTCCGGCGAGCTTGCGGAAACCGTCGTCGTCGAGGTCGTCGAGCGAGGTGCCGACGATCCGCAGTTCGGGCGCCAGTTTCGACATGCACAGGTGGAACAGGCCCGGAAGCAACTTACGTCGGGCCAAATCACCTGTGGCGCCGAACAAGACGACGACGTGCGGGGCGGCGCCACTAGCTTTGCCCTTGGTCGTTGATGTTGAACTGGTCACACCTACGATGTTCCCACTTGGTCTCTATGCGACGCGACGAATTCGCGAGCGCCCGACATCGGGTCGGGCGGCGTTCCGCAAAGGCGGTTGGCGACGGCGCTTTGGTCCGCATCACGGCCTTTTTTGCCCTGCTCGCGCGCTAGGGTTTGGTTATGCCGATGATGCGGATCCGGGAAGCCGCCGAGCTGCTCGGGGTCAGCGACGACACCGTGCGGCGATGGATCGACCAGGGCAGCTTGTCGGTCAGCCGCGATCAGTCCGGCCGCAAGGTGATCGCCGGCGACGAGCTGGCGGAATTCTGGCGCACCAACGCACGGCCCCTGCCGGCCAATCCGCTCGGGGTGGGCAGTTCGGCGCGCAACCGGTTCGTCGGCTTGGTGACCCGGGTGGTCAGCGACAAGGTGATGG
>NZ_DASRBZ010000402.1:0-2467 GCF_035653355.1 Mycobacterium sp.
GGAGATCCGGGGTAGGCGCAGCGCGGCGACCCTCAGCCATTGGCGCCCGCGCGGCGGTTGCGGGATGCCCAGCACCCGGTTGGCTTGCACCGACACCGAGTCTTCGGCGTCGAGCCAGAGTTCTTCGGCGTACGGCAGGATGCCGTAGGTAGGCCGGCCGGTCAGCTGCGCCAGTTGCCGCAGGCCCGGCTCCAGCAGTGCGGGGTCGCCGCGGAATTTATTCACGATGAACCCAGCGACCAGTGCCTGGTCTTCCGCGTCGAGCACCGCCACCGTGCCGAACAGGTGGGCGAGTAGGCCGCCGCGGTCGATGTCACCGACCAGGACCACCGGCAGGCTTGCCGCACGGGCGAGTCCGAGATTTGCCAAATCCGTTGCGCGCAGGTTGATTTCGGCTGGCGATCCTGCACCCTCGCAGATCACCGCGTCGAATTCGGCTCGCAGGCTGGACAAGTCGTCGACGACGATGTTCATGAGCCGGTCGCGGTGCGCGATGTAGCCGGCCGCGGTGACGGAGTCGGCCACCTGTCCGCGGATCACCAGCTGGGAGGTGCGCTCGCTGCCGGGTTTGAGCAGGATCGGGTTGAACCTGACGCTGGGTTGCAGGCCGGCGGCCCGGGCTTGCATCGCCTGCGCCCGGCCTATTTCGCCGCCTTCGACGGTGACGACCGAGTTGTTGGACATGTTCTGCGCCTTGAAAGGCGCGACCCGAATCCCTTTGCGGGCCAGCAGCCGGCACAGCCCGGCCACGACGATGGATTTGCCGGCATCGCTGCTGGTGCCGGCCACCAGCAGGGCCCCGCTCATTTGGCAGTACGGCGACTGTGCGGATTCGTACGCGACACGCCGCAGCGGCGCACCAAACCGCACAGTCGCGCAGTACTCGTCACAGCTGGGTCAGGATTTCGGCGCCGGTGTCGGTGACCAGCAGTGTGTGCTCGAACTGCGCACTCCACTTGCGGTCTTTGGTGACCACCGTCCAGCCGTCGTCCCAGATTTCGTAGTCCAACGCACCGAGGTTGATCATCGGCTCGATGGTGAACGTCATCCCGGGCTCGATGACGGTGGTGACGGCGGGCTGGTCGTAGTGCAGCACCACCAGGCCGTTGTGAAAGGTGGTGCCGATACCGTGACCGGTGAAGTCACGAACGACGTTGTAGCCGAAGCGGTTTGCATACGACTCGATGACCCGGCCGATGACCGACAAAGACCGGCCGGGTTTGACGGCCTTGATGGCGCGCATCGTCGCCTCGCGGGTGCGCTCGACGAGCAGCCGGTGCTCCTCGGAAACGTTGCCGGCCAGGAACGTCGCGTTGGTATCGCCGTGCACGCCGTCGATGTAGGCGGTTACGTCGATGTTGACGATGTCGCCGTCCCCGATCACCGTCGAGTCCGGAATGCCGTGGCAGATCACCTCATTCAGCGACGTACAGCATGATTTCGGGAAACCCTTGTAGCCCAACGTCGACGGATAGGCACCGTGGTCGACCATGTATTCATGGGCGATGCGGTCCAGCTCGTCGGTCGTCACCCCGGGCGCGACCGCTTTGCCTGCCTCCGCGAGGGCGCCGGCCGCGATCCGGCCGGCGATCCGCATCTTCTCGATCACCTCGGGTGTTTGCACCCATGGCTCGCTGCCCTCGCGTGCGGTCGGCTTGCCCACATATTCCGGGCGTGGGATCGACTTAGGCACCGGAAGTGTCGGAGATATCACGCCGGGCGACAGCGCGGTGCGAACAGGCATGTCGCCAGCGTAGCGGGCGATCAGCCGCGACGGCGACGCACCAACGACTTGCGCGGACCGCGGATGACGACCGATCCGCATACCACCCGACCGGTCAGCACGACGTGCGGATTGCCTTCGGCCGGCGCGTTCTTGCGGCGGTCGACGGCGCTGCCGCCGTAGACCTCGACGTCGTCGATCGACGCGCTGGCGCCCTCGGGCAGACGGATATCCACACCGCCGAATTTCATGTCCAGTTCAATCACCACCACCGGTCCCGCGAAGCGCGCCTTGACCAGGTCCAGCTCGACCGGGCCCAGGCGGCGCACCAGCGCCAGCCGGGTCGGCACCATCCATTCACCGTGACGCTTGAGCGAGCCCAGCCAGCCGCGCAGCTCGACCCGGTCGGCCGCCGATGTGACGATCGCCCCGGGACCGGGCAGGTCGCCGACGAGGCCGTCGAGCTCGCCACGGGTGCGGGCGTACGACACCTGCGAGGAGCGCTGCTCGAACTCGTTGATGTCGATCAGGCCGAGCGCAACGGCGTTGTGCAGCCGGCGCAGCGTGCCGTTGCGGTCGGCATCCGAGATCCGCAACTCTGCCAATTCGTCCGGGCGGGCCATAGCGGTTTCAAATGTACCGCCGCACGCGTGTATGGGTGATGGCGCAAAGTTGCGGATCGTCAGGTCAGGTAATCGGCGGGCAGCTGGTCGAACATGAACTTGGTCATCCGCACCGCGTATT
>NZ_DASRBZ010000403.1:0-4888 GCF_035653355.1 Mycobacterium sp.
CGGCAAGGACCCCTCCAAGGTGGACCGCTCCGCGGCGTACGCGATGCGCTGGGTGGCCAAGAACGTCGTCGCCGCCGGGCTGGCCGAGCGGGTGGAGGTGCAGGTGGCCTACGCGATCGGTAAGGCCGCCCCGGTCGGGCTGTTCGTGGAGACGTTCGGCACCGAAACCGTCGACCCGGTCAAGATCGAGAAGGCCATCGGTGAGGTGTTCGACCTGCGGCCGGGGGCGATCATCCGTGACCTGGACCTGCTGCGGCCGATCTACGCGCAGACCGCCGCCTACGGCCATTTCGGCCGCACCGACGTCGAGCTGCCCTGGGAGCAGCTCGACAAGGTCGACGACCTCAAGCGCGCCGTCTGACGCGCCACTCAGCTGAACCGGTAGTCGTCGAGGTGGAAGCGGCGGCTGCGCCAGTAGGCCTCGACCGTGGTGGTGGGCCGCAACGGCACGTCGCCGTTCTTGTCGAAGTAGTAGCTGTTGGCCAGCCGGCAGCTGTCCTGCCAGAACACCTGGCGGTGCCGGCGTCGCATCATCTCCGCGAAGTAGCGGTCGTTGGCTTCCTCGGTGACCTCGACGCGGGTCGCGCTCACCCGCCGGGCCCGTTTCAGGCACCGCACGATGTGGTGGGTCTGCGTCTCGATCAGCGCGAAGTACGACGACCCGACGTAGCCGTAGGGGCCGAACACGCTGAACAGGTTAGGAAAGCCCGGAATGCTGACCCCCTCGTAGGCCTGCAGCCGGTGGTCGTCCCAGAACTCGCGCAGGGATCGGCCGCCGCTGCCGGTGACCGCGAAGGTGGGGACGTTGTCGGTGTCCATCACCTTGAAACCGGTCGCCAATACCAGCACGTCGACGTCGTGGGTCTCGCCGTCACTGGTGACCACACCGGTGGGAGTGATTTTGTCGATCGGCTCGGTGACCAGCCGCACGTTGTCGCGGTTGAAGGTGGCCAGATAGCCGTTGTGGAAGCCGGGCCGTTTGCAACCGACGGCGTACTTCGGCGTGAGCTTCTCGCGCACCTCCGGGTCGCGCACCTGCTGGCGCAAATAGGCGCGCCCCGCCGCCTCCATCCGCTTGGCCAGCGGGAAAACGGTGAAGTAATGCGCGGCGATCGGAAACGTCGCCTCGACGAACGCCTGGCTGGCCAGCCGCTGGACGACTTTGCCGCCGGGTACCCGCATCGCCCAGCGTGCCGGCGCTGGCAACGGCACGTCGAGCTTCGGGAAGCACCAGATCGGAGTGCGCTGAAACACGGTGAGCTGCTTGACAATCGGCGCAATCTCCGGGATCACCTGCACGGCTGAGGCCCCCGTGCCGATCACCGCAACCCGTTTGCCGGTCAGATCTTGCGAGTGGTCCCAGCGGGCGGTGTGCATGGTGATTCCGTCGAAGGAGTCCACTCCGTCGATGTCTGGTAGCTTCGGCACGGTGAGTACGCCGCTGGCACTCACCATGAACCTGGTCGTGATCTCGCCACCGGGATCGATCTGCACCCGCCACAGGTTCTGCTCGTCGTCGAACTCCGCGGAGAGGACCTTGGTGCCGAACCGGATCTTCGGCCGGATGCCGTACTTGTCGACGCAGTGTTCTGCGTAGGCCTGAAGTTCGTGTCCGGGTGCGTAGGTCCGCGACCAGTGTGGGCTCTGCTCGAACGAGAACTGGTAGGAAAACGACGGAATGTCCACGGCGATACCGGGATAGGTGTTCCAGTACCAGGTGCCGCCGACACCGTCGCCGGCCTCGATCACCACATAGTTGCCTAGTCCCGCCTTGTCGAGTTTGATCGCGGTGCCGATCCCGGAGAACCCGGCGCCGACGATGACGGTGTGATAGTCGGGCGCACTGGTCATAGTGCAACGGTAACCCGCTAGGGGTGCAATGCCGCCTTCAGCGCCGCCAACCCGCGATCCATGGCCTCGGTGGCGGCCGGCACCACGCCGGCGTAGCCGATATAGCCGTGCACCAGCGTCTCGGCGTTGTGCACCTCGACCGGCACCTCCGCCGCGGCGAGCAGCTCGCCGTAGCGCATCCCGTCGTCGCGGAGCGGATCGTGGCCGGCGACCGCGATGTAGGTGGGCGGCAGCCCGGCCAGGTTCTTCGCCCGCCCCGGCGCTAGCCCCGGCGGCGGGTCGGTCAGGTCGATTTCACCTGCGTACCAACGCGAGAACGCCGCAATCGCCTTCCGGTCCAGGATGAGCGCGGACGCGTTCTCGGTGAACGACGGCAGCGAGGTGTCCCATAGCGTCGACGGATACCACAACAGCTGGAAGCTGATCGGCGGGCCGGCGTTGCCGCGGGCCCGCTGGGCGATCACCGCGGAGAGGGTACCGCCGGCCGAGTCGCCGGCCACCGCCAACCGCGTGGGATCCGCACCGAGCTCGGCGGCGTGCTCAGCCGCCCATTGCGTTGCCGCCCAAGCATCTTCGACAGCAGCGGGGTAGGGGTGCTCGGGTGCCAGCCGGTACTCGACGGAGACCACCACCGCGTCGGCGCCGACGGCGTGCTGGCGGCAGGTGCCGTCGTGGGTGTCGAGATCACCGGCGACAAAGCCGCCACCGTGGAAGTACACCACGACGGGCGGCATGAATTCCAAACCATTTGGTGGCCAATAGATTCGGATATTGATGGCGCCTGCCGGCCCGTCGATGCTGCAGTTTTCCACCCGCAGGTCAGGGTGTACCCGGCGGCGGGGCAGCTCGCGCAGCCGCTGCCGCACCACCTCGATACCGTCATCGGGCGACAACCGGAACGGAACCTTATCCAGTACCTTCAGCAAGATGGCGTCGATGGCAGGACCGGGGGTGTCGAAGCTGGGCATGGGCCCACCGTACGCACCTCGCGTGGTGCTCGGAGCCTGGGCGGTCGCCGGCTGGTGTGGGGTGGGCTACGGGATCTTCTTGACCGTGACCGCATTGCGTTCCGCGCCTGGTGAAGAGTTGACCGGTCACTGGGTGGCCCAGCCCGCGTTCAAGGCATCGATGGCGCTGCTGCTGGCCGTCGGCGCCGCCGCGCATCCGATCGCGCGCGAGCGGCGCTGGCTGATGCCGGCATTGCTGTTATCAGCGGTCGGCGACTGGTTGCTGGCCATCCCCTGGTGGGCGCCGTCGTTCGTCACCGGGCTGACGTCATTCCTGTTGGCGCACTTGTGTTTTCTGGCCGCACTGGTCCCACTGGCCCGGCCGTCGGGTGCACGTCTGAGCGCCGTGGTGGTGACCTGTATCGCATGTGCGGCGCTGCTGGTGTGGTTTTGGCCGCGGCTGCACGCGTTGATGCTTCCGGTGACGGTCTACATCGTGGTGTTGGGTGCGATGGTGTGCGCCGCCCTGCTGGCACGGTTGCCCACCCTGTGGACGGCGGCCGGCGCGGTGTGTTTCGCGGTGTCCGATGCGATGATCGGCATCGGCCGCTTCGTGCTCGACAACGAGGCCTTGGCAGTGCCGGTCTGGTGGACCTACGCGGTGGCTCAGATCCTGATCACGGCCGGGTTCTTCTTCGGCCGGGCGGAGCCGGTGGCTGACCGGTGAGCACCACCCGGCAGGCCGCCGAGCATGAGCCGATCGCGCGGGTGCTGCCGATGATGTCGGTGCCGCATCTGGACCGCGAGTTCGACTATCTCGTTGCCGCCGAGCAATCCGACGACGCCCAGCCGGGGGTGCGGGTCCGGGTGCGGTTCCACGGCCGGCTGGTCGACGCGTTCATCCTGGAGCGCCGCACCGATACCGATCACATCGGCAAGTTGGGCTGGCTCGACCGGGTCATCTCCGCCGAGCCGGTGCTGACCGCGGAGATTCGCCGGCTGGTCGATGCGATAGCGGCGCGCTATGCCGGAACCCGGGCCGACGTGCTGCGGCTGGCAGTGCCCCCGCGGCATGCCGGGGCGGAGCGGGAAACCACCGCGACGGCGAGTCGGCCCGTCATCGAACCCGTCGACCCGGCAGGCTGGCAAGCCTATGGCCGCGGCGCACAGTTTCTGGCCGCGCTGGACCAGTCGCGCGCCGCCCGGGCGGTGTGGCAGGCGCTACCCGGCGAGCGGTGGCCGGAGAGGTTGGCCGAAGCGGCCGCGCAGACGATACGCGCCGGGCAGGGTGTGCTGGCGATCGTCCCCGACCAGCGGGATGTCGACGCGCTGTGGCAGGCGGCGACGACACGTATCGACGAATCGGCCGTGGTGGCGCTGTCGGCCGGTCTGGGGCCAACTGCCCGCTACCGTCGCTGGCTGGCGGTGTTGCGGGGCACCGCGCGACTGGTGATCGGCACGCGCAGCGCGGTGTTCGCCCCGGTGGCCAACCTGGGGCTGGTCATGGTGTGGGACGACGGCGACGACACCCTGGCCGAGCCGCGGGCACCGTATCCGCATGCCCGCGAGGTGGCGATGCTGCGCGCCCACCAGCGTCGCTGCGCCGCGCTGATCGGCGGCTACGCCCGCACCGCCGAAGCCCATGTGTTGGTGCGACGCGGTTGGGCGCACGACATCGTCGCGCCCCGGCCCATGGTGCGTGCCCGCGCGCCGCGGGTGGTCGGCCTCGACGACCGGGGCTACGCCGAGGAGCGCGACCCCGCCGCACGCACCGCGCGGTTGCCGTCGATGGCCTTGCGCGTCGCCCGCGCTGCGCTTGACGCGGGAGCGCCGGTGCTGGTGCAGGTGCCGCGGCGGGGCTACATCCCGTCGCTGGCCTGCGGGCGCTGCCGCGCCATCGCCCGCTGCCGGCACTGTACGGGCCCGCTGTCGTTACTCGACCGCGGCGGACCGGGCCCGGTGTGCCGCTGGTGCGGACGAGCCGAGCCGTCGCTGCGATGCGCCCGATGCGGGTCGGATGCGGTGCGCGCGGTGGTCGTCGGCGCCGGACGCACCGCCGAGGAACTGGGCCGGGCATTCCCGGGCACTAC
>NZ_DASRBZ010000404.1:0-2685 GCF_035653355.1 Mycobacterium sp.
CGGCAAGCTGGTGGGCCGCGAAGAACTTCTCAAGGAGGTGTGCGTACGCCGGTCCCCACACCTCCTTGAGAAGTTCTTCGCGGCCCACCAGCTTGCCGCGGTTTCGAGCCAAGACCTCCAGCATTCCCCACTCGGTCGGCGTCAAATGAATCTCGGCACCGTTTTTGATCACTTTTTTGGCAGCCAAATCGACTGTGAAAGAAGAAGTTTCAATAACCGGCTGATCTGTCTCGGTTGACGCGGCGTTGCGACGCACCGCGGCGCGTAGCCGGGCGAGAAACTCGTCCATACCAAACGGCTTGGTCACGTAGTCGTCGGCGCCGGCGTCGAGGGCTTCAACCTTGTCCGACGAATCGGTGCGCGCCGAGAGCACGATGACCGGTGCGTTGAGCCAGCCGCGCAGCCCGGCCAATACCTCGATGCCGGAGATATCCGGCAGCCCCAGATCGAGGATCACGACATCCGGGCGATGTTCGGCCGCGGCCCGTAACGCACCGGCGCCGCTGGCGGCGGTAGTCACTTCGTAGCCGCGCACCGACAGGTTGATCCGCAACGCCCGCAGGATGTGCGGCTCGTCGTCGATGACCAGCACCCTAGTCATTGGCGCCGCTCCCGATCCCGTCGCGCTGGATCTCGTCTTCTTGCGGCGCAGCGAGATCCACTACGACCGTCAATCCGCCACCCGGTGTGTCCGTGGCTTGGATTGTGCCGCCCATGGCTTCCACGAATCCGCGGGCCACCGACAGTCCCAAACCCGCACCGGTGGTGTTGTCGTGGTCTCCCAACCGCTGGAACGCCTCGAAGATCTGGTCCTCGGTGCCGCGCGGAATCCCGCGACCTTCGTCAATGACATTGATCAGCACGCGATCACCCACTTGGCCCGCGTTGACGCGCACCACACAGTTGGGTGCGTAGCGCAGCGCATTGTCGATGAGGTTGGCCAAAACTCGTTCCAGTAGCCCGGCGTCGGCCATCGCCACCGCGCCGTCGACGTCGACCTTGACGCGGTCGATGCCGGGTCGGAAAAAGCCGGTGGCGCCCTTGCCGATGCTGACCAGTGCGCGTTGCACCGTCTCCTCGAGATAGACCCGATGCAGCTCAGGGCGAATCGCGCCGGCCGCCAACCGGGACGAGTCGAGCAGATTGCCCACCAACGCGGTCAGCTGGTCGATCGATTCCTCGATGGTCGTGAGCAATTCGGCGGTGTCCTCGGCGGAGAAGTCGACATCCTGGGCCCGCAGGCTCGACACCGCGACCTTGGCCGCTGCCAGGGGTGTGCGCAGATCATGGCTGACCGCCGACAGCAACGAGCGGCGCAGTTTGTCGGCCTGGCCAATCGCCTCGGCCCGGCTGGCCTCCTGGGCAAGCTCACGCTGTTTGATCAGACCCGCGGCCTGCTTGGCCACCGCGCTCAGCACCCGGCGGTCCCGTGCGGCGAGCTTCTTGCCTGCCAATAGCATCCAGAACTCGTCGTCGCCGACCTCGATCGCGGTATCGGCGGAATCGACTGTGGTGCATGGGTCTTTGCCGACTGCTGCCACGACGTACCGACTGCCGTCGCCGCGCTCGCGAAGCACGCTGACCGCCCGCTGCGAATAGGTCTCGCGCACCCGCTCGAGCAGTGTCTCCAGGTCCGCGCCGCGCAGCACCGATCCCGCGAACAGCGTCAACAGCTCCGCCTCCTGCGATGCCCGCCCTGCTTCACGGGCGCGTTTGGCCGCGCCGTCGACAAGAACCGCCACCGCCACGGCCATCACCAGCAGCACCAGCTCGGTGACCGCGGCGTCGGGCTCGGCGATGGTGAAGCTATGTATCGGAGGGGTCAGGTAGTAGTTGAGCAGCAGACCGGACAGCACCGCCGAAAGAGCCGCCGGGGCAACACCTCCCAGTAAGGCAACCACCAGCACTCCGACGAAGAACAGCGCGCTTTCGCCGCTCGTCGTCAAAAACCGGTCTAGCCAGGCGACCGTCACCGTGCAGATGACAGTCGGGACGATCACGGCCGCCAGCCACGATGCGGCGCGGCGTTCGCGCGGCGAAATCGACGCCGTCCGAAAGCCCCGCTTGGATTCCTCGTGAGTGACGATGTGCACGTCGATCTTGCCGGACCGCTGCACCACCGCCGCGCCGATGCCTTCGTCAAAAATGCGGGCCCATCGAGAGCGGCGTGAGGTGCCGATCACCAGCTGGGTGGCGTTCATCTCGCGGGCGAAATCCAATAGCGCTGTGGGCACGTCATCGCCGACCACGGTGTGCAGCGACGCATCGAGGCTGGCGGCCAGTTCCCGGATCTTTCCCATCCGCGACGCTGATAGACCCGAAAGGCCGTCGCCGCGCAGGACATGCACCACCATCAGCTCGGCGCTGGCTTTCGAGGCGATCCGGGATGCTCGGCGCACCAACGTTTCTGATTCGGGGCCGCCCGTGACGGCCACCACGACGCGCTCGCGGGCCTCCCAGGTGTCGGTGATCCTCTTGTCGGCGCGATATTTGGCCAGCGCGGCGTCGACCTGATCGGCCAGCCACAGCAGTGCCAGTTCCCGAAGCGCGGTGAGGTTCCCGCTGCGGAAGTAGTTGGACAGTGCCGCGTCGATCTTTTCCGGTGCATAGACGTTGCCGTGGGATAGCCTGCGCCGCAGGGCCTCTGGCGTAATGTCGATGAGTTCGATCTGGGAAGCCTGGCGT
>NZ_DASRBZ010000405.1:0-11198 GCF_035653355.1 Mycobacterium sp.
GTGGGATCACATCGTGGTCGACTGTGCCTCCACCGCCGACGCGTTGCGGATGCTGACGTTGCCTGCCACCTTCGGGCTCTACGTGGAACGCGCGTGGCCGCGCCATCGCAGGCTGACCGTCGCCGCCAGCGACACCCGCTCCGCCGCAGTCGTGGAACTGCTGGAGCGCATCCGCGCCAGCGTTGACCGGCTCAGCGCGCTGCTAACCGACGGCGGCGTGGTCGGTGCGCATCTGGTGCTGACCGCCGAACGGGTGGTCGCCGCCGAGGCGGTCCGCACGCTCGGTTCGCTGTCGCTGATGGGCGTGCGTGTCGAGGAGTTGATCGTCAACCAGATTTTGGT
This sequence comes from Mycobacterium sp., assembly GCF_035653355.1. Classification (GTDB taxonomy): domain Bacteria; phylum Actinomycetota; class Actinomycetes; order Mycobacteriales; family Mycobacteriaceae; genus Mycobacterium. The sequence continues at coordinate 343 of NZ_DASRBZ010000405.1, forward strand.
GCAGGACGATTCGTACGAGTACCGCAATCTCCCCGAGCACCCGGCGTTCGACTGGTACGCCGAACGGATCGGCGAGCAACAAGCTGTGCTGAACGAACTCGACGCCACCATCGGTGACGTGGCGCTGGTGCTGGCTCCTCATCTGGCCGGTGAGCCGATCGGCCCCAAGGCGCTGGGCGAGCTGCTCGACGGTGTGCGCCGTCGTGGTGGGTCGCCGCCGCCCGGGCCGCTGCGTCCCGTCGTGGACCTGGAATCAGGATCAGGGCTGCAGTCGGTGTATCGATTGCGGTTAGAGTTGCCCCAACTCGAGTCCGGCGCGCTCACCTTGGGCCGAGTCGACGACGACCTGATCATCGGTGTCGGCGGCATGCGGCGCCGTGTCCGGTTGGCATCGGTACTGCGGCGATGCACAGTGTTGGACGCGCATCTTCGAGGCAGCGAGCTGACGGTACGTTTCCGACCTGATCCGGAGGTGTGGCCAGCATGACCGGCGTTCACCCCGACATTGGTCCAGAGTTGCGGAAACTTGCCCAGAGCATCCTGGATGGCATCGACCCAGCGGTGCGTGCTGCGGCGGCGCGAGCGTCAGGCAGCGGAGTCGGCACCGGCAAGTGCCAGCAGATGTGGTGTCCGGTGTGCGCGCTTGCGGCGCTGGTGACTGGTGACCAGCACCCATTGCTGACCGTCATCGCCGACCACAGTGTTGCGCTGCTGACGTTGATCCGCGCGATCATCGACGACATGGACCGGTCGGCGCCGCCCCCGACTCCCGGAGGGCCGCCCGGTGGCGGCGCCACGGCCGCGCCCACTGGCGAGGCGCCGGCGACCAGCCGGTACCAGCCGATTCCCGTCACCGTCGAGGAGTAGCTGTCCCGTCGCTCTGTGGTCGCATCCGCAGCCGGTGGGTACAGTTGGCGCAGAGCACCGTCGGGTGTGGGTGAGAGGGAGGGTCCATGTGGTACTGGCTACTCAAGTACATCTTCATGGGCCCCCTGCTTGCACTTCTTGGCCGGCCGAAAGTTGAAGGGCTGGAATATGTTCCGCGCACCGGGCCGGCGATACTGGCCAGCAACCATCTGGCTGTCGCGGACAGCTTCTATTTGCCGCTGGTCGTGCGGCGTCGGATCACCTTCCTGGCGAAGAGGGAGTACTTCACCGGCACGGGGCTGAAGGGCTGGTTCCTCCGCTGGTTCTACAGCACGACTGGACAGGTGCCAATCGACCGCAGTAGCGGTGACGCCGCGCAGGCAGCGCTGGACACCGCGGAGCGACTGCTCAAAGAGGGCAAGTTACTGGGCATGTATCCCGAAGGCACCCGCTCGCCCGACGGGCGGCTCTACAAGGGCAAGACGGGGCTGGCACGGCTGGCGTTGCACACCGGGGTGCCGGTCATTCCGGTGGCGATGATCGGCACCGACAAAGTCAACCCACCGGGCAGCAAGATGTGGCGGTTCGGCCGGGTTATCGTCCGCTTCGGCAAACCAATGGACTTCTCTCGCTTCGAGGGACTGGCCGGCAACCACTTCATCGAACGGGCCGTCACCGACGAGGTGATGTACGAGTTGATGAGATTGTCGGGACAGGAGTACGTCGACATCTATGCGTCCACCGTCAAGAACGGTCACAAACCCGCGGCACTGTCCGGTGGGACCGCCGCCCGGATTCCCGAAACCGCAGCCGGCTGATCCGCCCGGTCCGCGGCCATCCAACCGACCGCCGACATCGGTGCCCGGTCGGGCGCCGTCGCGATCTCCCGCGCACTGCGAGCCGTGACCGTGATGCCGGCGGTCACGATCGCCGCCAGCGCCCACCACACGTAGGAGGCTCCGACAAGCTGTCGCCACCACGCCGCAGTCGTCTCGTGGTACTTGGGCATCAGATCGATCGGCGTCCACACCATCAGCGCCACTCCGGCGGCGCTGACCGCGGCAAGGGCTGCACTGCGCCGGCGGTAGGCCAGCACCGCCGTCACCAGGACCGCCGGCAGCATCCACACCCAGTGGTGCGACCACGACACCGGCGACACCACCAACCCGAACAAAGCGACGCAGATGACCGCCAACGCCGGCTCACCGGCGGCGAGCACCCGCCGCGTTGCCCATATCGTCACGGCCAGCACGAGCAGGCACCCGAGCACCCACAGCACGAAGCGTTCCTGCTCACCCAGGCCGGAGCGGGCCAAGGCGCCCGCGATGTTCTGGTTGGTGTTCAGCGTGGCCGCGCCGATCCGATCGGTGTTGCGCACCGTGTTGGTCCAGTACTCCCGCGAGTCGCGCCAGGCCAGCACGAAACCGGCCAGCGTCGCCGCCGCGAAAGAACACACGGCAGTCAGCGCGGCGCGTCCTTCGCGGCGCAACAGGAAATACAGCAGGAACACCGCGGGGGTAAGTTTCAGCGCGATGCCCAGCCCCAGCAGCACGCCGCGGGGCAACACGGTTCGGCGCGGCAGGCAGTCGGCGATCACCAGCGTCATCAGCACTACGTTGATCTGGCCGTAGGCGAAGTTTGACTTGATCGGCTCCAGCCAGATCACCGCAGCCGCTACCACGGCCAGCGCCAACCACCACCGCCGCCACCGGACGGGACCGGGCAGCAGGCGCGACGAGCGCCACACATCGAGGCGGGTCAACACGACCATGATCGCGACGAGCAGCAGCGCCAGCGTCGTGCAGGTGATCGCCACGCTGGCCGCCGGCATCCGCAACCACGCGAAGGGGCAGAACACGATCGCCGCCAGCGGGGGATAGGTGAACGGCAAGTTCAGCCCGATGGGGGTGTGAAACATCGTGTCTTTGTAGAGCGGACGGTTGTCCAGCCAGGCCCGTGCGCCCATCTGATAGACGTCGATGTCGATGCGGTAGGGGATGTGTCCCAGTAGCCGCCAGCTCGCATAGCTCAAGGCCGCGATGGCCAGCAGCGGAAGCACACACCACACGGCGATCCGCCCGATGATGGCCCGCCCCCGCCACGCGCCCGTGTCGGGCGACCCCTGTCCGCTCATGTCGGAGAACACCCTATCGGTGTTGCGTGCACCTCAAGCGGCATGGTTAGCCGCAACGGGCGGCCGGTGGCGTACGTTTTCTTAGGTGCTCCAGTGGTTGCAACACGACATCATCGAGCGGGGTCGACTGCCGTTGCTGTGCTGCCTCGTCGCGTTCATTCTGACTTTCGCGGTGACGCGCAGCTTCGTGCGCTACATCCGCCACCGGGCTAGCGCCGGGCTGCCGCCGAAATGGTGGCAGCCGCGGAACGTCTACATCGGGTCGGTGCACATCCACCACGTTGTCGTCGGCGTGGTGATGGTGATGATCTCCGGTGTGACGTTGGTGACCCTGTCCATCACCGGAAACCAATATGAAGTCACCGCAGCCGCAATGTTTTTCGGTATCGGGGCGGCCCTGGTGCTCGACGAGTACGCGTTGATCCTGCATCTGTCCGACGTCTACTGGGAAGAGGACGGCCGCACCTCGGTGGACGCGGTGTTTGCCGCTGTCGCGGTCGGCGGACTGCTGGTGCTCGGCCTGCACCCGCTGATGTTCTTTCTGGCCGCCTGGCAGGACACCCATTCGCCGCTGATGCACGCCGCGGTCATTGCCGGGTTGGTGCTGACACCGCCGCTGGCGGTGGTGGTGCTGCTCAAGGGCAAGGTGTGGACCGGGCTGATCGGCATGTTCTTCGTAATGCTGCTGGTCGTCGGCGCCATCCGGTTGTCGCGTCCACATGCTCCCTGGGCGCGTTGGCGATACAACACCCAGCTCGACAAGATGCGGCGTGCCCTCGAACGGGAACGCAACCTGCGCCGCCCCGTGGTCGGAGTCAAACTGTGGCTGCAGAACATGGTTGCCGGTACGCCGCGGCTGCCCGACGACGACATGGTCGACGCGGAACTGGACCGCGAGGTGCACGCCGCCCCACCACCCGAAGGAATCCAGCGCGCCCTCGCAAGCGGGGGCTAGGGTTCGGCAGGTGCGGTATTTCTACGACACGGAGTTCATCGAAGACGGCCGCACCATCGACCTGATCTCCATCGGGGTAGTGGCCGAGGACGGCCGCGAATACTACGGCGTATCCACTGAATTCGACCCTGAACGGGCCGGCAGTTGGGTGCGCACGCATGTGCTGCCCAAGCTTCCGCCACCGGCTTCGCAGTTGTGGCGGTCGCGCTTGCAGATCCGCTCCGACCTCGAGCGGTTCTTCCGCGTCGATGCTGGTGAGCCGATCGAGCTGTGGGCGTGGGTCGGCGCCTACGACCATGTGGCGCTGTGTCAGCTGTGGGGTCCAATGACCGAGCTGCCGACGGCGATGCCGCGGTTTACCCGTGAACTGCGCCAGTTGTGGGAAGACCGGGGCCGTCCCCGCATGCCACCCCGCCCACCCGATACCCATGACGCCCTGGTCGACGCCCGTGACCAGCTACGACGGTTCCGGCTCATCATCGCGGCGGGTGAACCGGGCGCGGTGGCGGACTGAGCTCTTCGCATCCGTGCTGCTCTGGGCGGTCGAACGCCGCAGGCCCGTTACGATGAATGGATGAACTGGACCGTCGACATCCCGATCGACCAGTTGCCACCGCTGCCGCCGCTGCCTGCGGATCTGCGGGCGCGGCTGGACGCCGCATTGGCGAGGCCGGCCGCCCAGCAGCCCAGTTGGCCGGCCGACCAGGCCGAGGCGATGCGCAAGGTCTTGGAAAGTGTGCCACCGGTTACGGTGCCGTCCGAGATTGTGAGGCTGCAGGAGCTGCTGGCCCAAGTCGCCCGCGGTGAGGCGTTTCTGCTGCAGGGCGGCGACTGCGCGGAGACGTTCACTGACAACACCGAGCAACACATCCGTGGCAATATCCGCACCTTGCTGCAGATGGCGGTCGTGCTGACCTACGGTGCCAGCTTGCCGGTGGTCAAGGTGGCCCGGATCGCCGGCCAATACGCCAAACCCCGGTCGGCCGACATCGACGCGCTGGGGCTGTTGTCCTACCGCGGAGACATGATCAACGGGTTCGCCCCGGACTCCACCGCCCGGGAGCATGACCCGTCGCGGCTGGTGCGTGCCTACGCCAACGCCAGCGCGGCGATGAATCTGGTGCGGGCGCTGACGTCGTCGGGCCTGGCGTCGTTGGACCGGGTGCTCGACTGGAACCGGGAATTCGTGCGGACCTCGCCGGCCGGCGCCCGCTACGAAGCGCTGGCGTCTGAGATCGAGCGCGGGCTGGCGTTTATGAGCGCCTGCGGGGTGGCCGACCGCAACCTCGAGACCGCCGAAATCTACGCCAGTCACGAGGCGCTGGTGCTCGACTACGAGCGCGCCATGCTGCGGCTGTCTGAGGAGCCCGACGGTACGCCGAAGCTGTACGACCTCTCGGCGCACTACGTCTGGGTCGGGGAACGCACGCGCCAGCTCGACGGGGCGCATATCGCCTTCGCCGAAGTCATCGCCAACCCGATCGGAGTCAAGATCGGCCCGACGATGACTCCCGAGCTGGCTGTCGAATACGTCGAGCGGCTCGACCCGCACAACAAGCCGGGCCGGCTGACTTTGGTGAGTCGGCTGGGCAACAACAAGGTGCGTGATCTGCTGCCGCCGATCATCGAAAAGGTTCAGGCCACCGGTCACCAGGTGATTTGGCAGTGTGATCCGATGCACGGCAACACCCACGAGTCGTCCAACGGCTACAAAACCCGGCATTTCGACCGCATCGTCGACGAAGTGCAGGGCTTCTTCGAGGTGCACCGGGCGCTCGGCACTCACCCGGGTGGCATCCACGTCGAGATCACCGGCGAGGACGTGACGGAGTGTTTGGGTGGGGCGCAAGACATTTCGGACACCGACCTGGTGGGCCGGTACGAAACCGCCTGTGATCCGCGGCTGAATACCCAGCAGTCGCTGGAGTTGGCGTTCCTGGTTGCGGAGATGCTGCGCGACTGACGCTGTCGAGCTAACGCTAGAGCAGGCTGCTCAGGTTGCTGCCGATGGTCCACGCCGCGGCGGCGATCAGCCCGGTGACGGCTAGCACGATCGCCACCCAGACCACCACCATCCGTCGGGCGTGCTGCCGTTCCCAGATGAATTCGCTGAGCTCGATACCGGCGAATTGCCCTGAAACCGCTTGGTTGTCGACGTCATCGTCGTCGGCAGGCCAGTCGCGAGTCAGCTGCCGGGTGGGTTGGCGAACCGGCGCTGCCGCCGGTGGGCGCGGCGGGTGATCGGTGACCTGCTGAGTTTGAATTCGACTGTGGTACAGCACAGCTGAGCGGTGCTGGGCGGAGTTGCGCGGCGCCGGCACCCGGAATTCCGGTAGCCCCAACTCGTCGGCGAGAGCATCCAGTTCGGCGCCCAACTCGCATGCATCGGCATAGCGGTCGGCGGGGTCACGGGCCGTCGCACGCGCCACCAGCTCGTCGAACTGCGCGGGCACTCCGTCGATGGCGCCGCTGGGCGGTGGCACATCATTGTCCAAACGCTGGTAGGCAACGGTCAGCGGCGAGTCGCCGGAAAACGGCGTGCGGCCGGTCAGCAACTCATACGTCAGGATCCCGACCGCGTAGACATCGCTGCTGGGCGTGGGTTTCCCGTCGCGTACCTGCTCGGGGGACAGGTAGGCGGCGGTGCCCAAAATGACGCTGGCCGAGGTGATTCCGGCGGCGGCCACGGCGCGGACCAACCCGAAGTCGGCGATCTTGACTTCGCCGTCGTCGGAGATCAGCACGTTTTCCGGCTTGACGTCACGATGCACCAGCCCGGCGCGGTGCGCGGCGCCCAGGCCACCGAGCACGGGCCGAAGCACCGGGGCCACCGCATGCGGCGGCATCGGGCCGCGCTCGATCAGCAATTCGCGCAGTGTGCCGCCCTCGATGAGCTCCATCACCAGAAACGGGTGCCGGGCGTCGAGTCCTTGGTCGTAGACCGCGACCAGGCCCGGGTGCTTGAGCCGCGCAACCGTGCGGGCCTCCAGCCGAAAGCGGGTCAGAAATTGCTCGTCACCGGCGTAGCGAGCGTCCATCACCTTCACCGCGACAGGGCGGTCGAGTCGCTCGTCGAGGCCCCGGTAGACCGTCGATGTGCCGCCGCTGGCAATCTTGGCCTGGACGCGGTACCGGCCGTCCAGCAACGCGCCGTCGAGCGGATCCCCCGTCACAGCTGCGGCCACGGAGCCATCGTAGGTGCCAGTGTGATTCGGCTGCCGAAACGTGCACGCAGCGCGCCGGTATCAGCTCTAGACTTGTCGCGGTGAGCAGTATTCCGGCCGGCGACGACGTTCTTGATCCCGACGAGCCCATTTACGATCTGCCCCGGGTCGCCGAGTTACTCGGCGTCTCTCTCAGCAAGGTTCACCAGCAGCTGCGGGAAGGCCATCTGATCGCAGTGCGACGCCGCGGTGACGTGGTGGTGCCGCGAATCTTCTTCACCGAATCCGGTGAGGTGGTCAAGAGCTTGCCGGGGCTCCTGGTGGTGTTGCACGACGGCGGCTATCACGAGACCGAGATCGTGCGCTGGTTGTTCACCCCGGATCCGTCGCTGACCGTCACCCGGGACGGGACGCGCGACGCCGTGACCAATGCCCGTCCGGTCGACGCGCTGCACGCCCACCAGGCCCGCGAAGTGGTGCGCCGCGCCCAGGCTATGGCTTATTGAGGGCGTACTAGTCACTTTCGGCCATCTCGCTGCGCGGCTCCGGCGCCCGGTACAGCGCATACCACGCGACCGCCGCGCACGCCGTCGCCAACGAGACATGCAGCCACGAATACATCCCGTGTGCCCCATCGGGTCTGAAGATCACCATGATCCACGTGGAGAACGCCGCGATCGCCGCGACCGATGCCCGCGACTGAGCCAGCGAGGCCACCACTGCTAGCGGCCAGGAGTAGTACCACGGCAACGCCGCGGGCACGAACAACACCACCACCAGCATCGCCCACGCGATACCGGTCAATGCCTCGCGGTCGTTGTGGCGAAACCGCCACCACAGCAGGGGCAGCGCCACGGCGATGATTGCGATCCCGACGATCCGGGTGACGTGCAGCACGGCATAGAAGTTGACCGGGAAGAACCATCCGCCCAAGGCGTGCACCAGGTTCGCGACCGCCGTCGGCACCGTGAGCCAGTTGATGATCTTCACCGAACCGGCCAGCGCGGTCAGCCAGCCCAGGCTCACCCGGGCCACCGCGGACAACACCGCGAATACCGCAACGAAGATCAGCACCGACGTTGCGGCGGCCGCCGCGAAGGCCGGTAGTGGCCGGTAGCCTCGGCGGTCGCGCAGATGGTGCATCCACACCCAGACCAAAAACGGCAGCGCTATCCCTGCTGTCGCCTTGACCGCTACTGCCACGGCGACCACCGTGATGCCGGCGACATGGTGGCGCTCGAAAGTCAGCGCGATGCCGGCGGCCATCAGCCCGACCATCAGCATCTCGTTATGGACGCCACCCATCAGATGGATGATCACCAGCGGGTTGAGCACGCAGATCCATAGCGCTATGCGGGCATCTGCGCCGAGATGGCGAGCGATGCGCGGTGTAGCCCAAATCAGCAGTGCCAGCCCGGGCAGCATGCATAATCGCAGCAGCATGGTTCCGGCGATCACGTGGTTGCCCACCAGCATCGTGATGAACTTAGCGACCAGAATGAACGCCGGGCCGTACGGCGCGGTGGTGATAGTCCAAATCGGACTGACGTTGTCCAGCAAGGGATTCGGGTTGTCGACCGGAGCAGCGACGTAGGGGTCGAGGCCGTCGCGCAGTAATGCGCCCTGGGCGAGATACGAGTAGGTGTCTCGGCTGAAGACCGGCACCGACAGCAACAGCGGCGCAAGCCAGAAACCGGTGGTGGCCACCAGCGTGTATTCGGTTGCCTCGCCGGCGATCACGCGCCGTCCCAGTCGCAGCCATGCGATCAGCATCAAGGCGACACCAAGCCACAGCGCTGTCGAGGACAGCACCAGCCCGTGCCCGAAACGCAGCCACGACAAGCGCATCGACTCCAATAGCGGGTCGTGCGGCTTGGTGCTGCCCGCTCCGAGCCCGCCCGCGGTAATAAGCGCTGCACCCACGAAGCCCAGCAGCGCCGGCCCGGCCTCCCGGGTACCGCTGAACTCCCGCAACCGCGAAAGACCTTGGCCGACAACGTGACCCGATTTAATGGCTGGTGTGGGTGTCGGAGTGGTCATACCGCTCACGCGGACCTGGCGGCAGCCAGCTTGGCCAGCTCGGACAGCCCTGCCCTGGCCGCTGCGTTGATCGGTGCGGAAGCCAAGGTGTCCAACGCCCGCCGGGTCAGCCTGTCGATTCGCTGTTCCACGGCGTCCAGCGCACCTAGCGCCCGAATGACATCGCGCAATTTGCGCACCTGCGCGTCGGTCAGCTCAGTGCCCATCGAGGACCGCAATAGTTTGGCCGTCATTGGATCGGACCGGTCGGCCATCGCCACCGCCTCGGCCACCAGCACGGTTTGCTTGCCCGACCGTAGGTCGTCGCCGGAGGGCTTGCCGGTGACGGCGGGATCACCGAACACACCAAGGACGTCGTCGCGCAGCTGAAACGCCAGCCCGAGATCGATGCCGGCCCGTTCGAAAACTGCATGCACGTCGGGCCGATCCGCGGCCGCCGCGGCACCCAATTGCAGCGGCCGCACCACGGTGTAGAAGGCGGTCTTATAGGTGTTGACGGTCATCGCCGAGGCGACCGATTCAGTGGCGCTGGCCTCGGCGACGATGTCGAGGTATTGGCCACCCATGACTTCTGTGCGGATATCTGCCCACACCCGGCGGACTCGGCGGTGCGCGTCGGGCGGTAGATCGGCATCGGCGACGATGTCGTCGGCCCAGGCCAGCGCCAAGTCGCCGAGCAGGATGGCGGCCGACACCCCGAATTGGTCTGCCGAGCCTCGCCAGTGCCGGGCACGGTGCAACTCGGCGAAGTTCACGTGGGTGGTCGGCCGGCCGCGGCGGGTTGCGGACGCGTCGATCACGTCGTCATGCACCAGCGCGCTGGCGTGCAGCAGTTCGAGCGCGGAGAACAGCAGCAACACGTTCGCGCCGGCCTCTCGGGTGGCCACCGCTCGCCAGCCCCAGTAGGCGAACACCGGACGCAGCCGCTTGCCGCCGACGAGCACGAACTCCTCTAACCGGGCGATCAGGGCGTCGTAGTCACCGCCGATGTGAGCAGCCGCAGTGCGGCGGTCACGCAGATACCGTCGCAGCTGCTCGGTGATCCGGTCGGCCACCTCAACGGCTGCCGCTGCTTCGACGCTCAGCGCGGCGCCCCTTTCGCCCGATGTGTGTTCACGCTAGAGCGTACGGCTGGTTTCGCGGGGTGGAGACGGCCCTGGGCTCAAGGCACCACCCAAGTTGCTTCGACAGGCTCACTATCTCGCACCTATGCTGTCGGGGTGGCCAGCACCCTTAACACCGTTGCGCTTGAACTCGTACCGCCGAACCTGGAGCGCGGCCCCCAGCAGGCGCTGGAAGACGCGCGCAAAGTCGCGCAATTGTCCGCGGACTCGGGCATCGACGGCCACATCGGGCACGTGATGATTCCGGGTTTAATCGCCGAGGAGGACGACCGGCCCGTCGAAATGAAACCGAAGCTGGACGTGCTGGAGTTCTGGTCGCTCATCAAACCGGAGCTGCCGGGGGTGCGCGGATTGTGCAGCCAGGTCACGGCTTTCATGGACGAGCCCACCCTGCGCCAGCGGCTCACCGAGCTGGTGTCCGCCGGGATAGAAGGCATCGTTTTCGTCGGTGTACCGCGCACGATGAAAGACGGCGAAGGGTCCGGCGTAGCGCCGACTGATGCCCTGTCCATCTATCGCGAATTAGTGGGAAATCGCGGCGTAATCCTGATCCCCACCCGGGAAGGCGAACA
>NZ_DASRBZ010000406.1:0-4483 GCF_035653355.1 Mycobacterium sp.
GGCCGTGGGGCCCACCACGGCCTAGCCCGTCGCGGTCTAGCGCGGGACCAGGCTCAGCAGCAGATCCGGACCCACCCGCTCGACGCCGTCGAACCGCCAGCGCAGGGCCCGGGCGATGCTGGGGACCCCGACGTCATCGACCGCGGTGATCGGACCGCCCAGCAGGATCGGCGCAACATAGGCCAGGATGCGGTCGATCGCTCCTGCACGCAGGAAGGCGCCCGCGAGCGTCGGCCCACCCTCGAGCAGCACGTCGGTACGATCCGACAAGGCCTTGAGCACCTCGTGCGGATCATGGGTGCGGATCACCATGGTGCGCGAATCATCGTTGAGAACTTGTGCCTCCGAAGGGATTTCGCGCTTACCCACCACGACGCGCAGCGGCTGCCGCGCGGCGAGACTGCCGTCGGCGAGCCGAGCGGTCAATGCCGGATCGTCGGTGAGCACTGTGCCGGTGCCGACCACGATGGCATCGGCGGCGGCGCGGCGGCGATGCAGGTCCGCGCGAGCCGCCTCGCTGGTGATCCACTGGCTGGAGCCGTCGGCTGCTGCGCTGCGCCCGTCGATGCTGGTCGCGTACTTCCACGTCACGTGCGGCAGCCCCGTGCGCTGTTTGTGCAGCCACTCCCGTAGCGGTCCGGACGCGACCAGTTCTGCCTGCACACCGGGCACCATGTGTACGCCCGCCGCGGCCAGCCGGGCCGCTCCCCCGGCCGCGATCGGGTTCGGGTCGGCGACCGCATACACCACCGTGGCGATACCGGCGTCGAGCAGCGCGTCCACGCATGGCGGGGTCTTGCCGTAGTGGTTGCAGGGCTCCAAGGTGACGACAGCGGTACCGCCCGCGGCCAGGCTGCCGGCGCGGCGCAGCGCCACGATCTCGGCATGCGCGCTGCCGGCCGGTTCGGTGCCGCCGGCGCCGGCGACTCGGCCGTCGCGGTCGAGGATGACCGCACCGACCGGCGGGTTGGGATAGGTGCTGCCCTTGACCAGCTCAGCGTGCTCAACGGCGAGTCGCATGGCGGCGTCGTAGCTGATGGCCACCTGGGTGTTCATCGTCGCAGATGCGGTGACGTCGCGCCGGCCTGCCGGCGGAGTGCCTCGACCGCGGCGGCCGGGTCGTCGGCGCCGTAGACGGCCGACCCGGCGACAAAACAGTCAACGCCCGCTTCGGCGGCCTGCTCGATGGTGTCGGCGTTGATGCCGCCGTCGATCTCGACCAGGATGGTCAGCTCGCCGGAATCGACCATCTTGCGGACTTTGCGCACCTTCCCCAACACTTCGGCCATGAACTCCTGGCCACCGAACCCCGGCTCCACCGACATGACCAGGAACGTGTCGAAGTCCTTGAGGATGTCGAGGTAGGGCTCGAGCGCGGTGCCGGGCTTGATGCTCAGCCCCGCCTTGGCCCCAGCGGCCCGGATGTCGCGGGCCACCTTGACCGGGTTGTCGGTGGCCTCGGCATGGAAGGTGACGTTGTAGGCGCCGGCTTCGGCGTACGGCGGTGCCCACCGGTCCGGGTCTTCGATCATCAGATGGCAGTCCATCGGAATGTCAGTGACCTTCAACAGGCTTTCGACTACCGGCAGACCGATCGTCAGGTTGGGCACGAAATGGTTGTCCATGACGTCCACGTGCAGCCAGTCCGCGCCGGTCACGGCGGCGACCTGGTCGGCGAGACGGGCGTAATCCGCGTTCAGGATCGAGGGCGCTATCAGGGGCCGATCGGTCTTGCCGGACATGGGTTTGAGCTTACTGTGGGCCTACTCTGAGGGCCGCGGCGAACATGGCGTCGGTGCCGTGCCGGTGCGGCCACAGCTGGACATAAGGGCCGTCGGCAAGCTGCTCGACAGGTTCGAACAGCGGCCGGGCGTCCAAGGCGCACACCGGATGTCGGCGCAGCGCATCGGCGACCACGCCGACGGTTTCGGCCAGGTGCGGCGAACAGGTTGCATACAGCACCACGCCGCCGGGCCGGGTCAGTGCAATCGCCGCCTCCAACAGTTCGCGTTGCAGCTTGGTCAGCGCCGGGATGTCGGTGGGCTGGCGCCGCCAGCGGGCCTCCGGCCGTCGGCGCAGCGCGCCCAGGCCGGTGCACGGCACGTCCACGAGCACCCGGTCGAAGCCCGGGTCAAGGCCGCTTCGCCGGCCGTCGACGCGCAGCACGTCGACGGGCAGCCCGCGGGTGTTCTGCTCGACCAGGTCGGCGCGGTGCGCGGACGGCTCCACTGCGGTGACCCGGGCTCCGCGGTCAATGCCGATCGCCGCCAGCAGCGCGGTCTTCCCGCCCGGCCCCGCGCACAGGTCCAGCCAGCGACCGGTGTCGCCGTCGACCGGCGCCAGCGTCAGCGCGCGGGCCACCAGTTGGCTGCCTTCGTCTTGGACCAGGGCGTGGCCGTCGCGCACCGCCGGCAGCTGCGCGGGGTCACCGCCGGGTAGATATACCGCATACGGCGAATACCGACCGCCGCTGCCGTGCACGGCGTCGGCCAGCTGCGCGGCGGTCAACACACCGGGGCGTGCCGCCAAGTGCACCAGCGGGCGTTCGTCGTCACTGGCCAGCACTGCCTCGAGTTCACCGGCCGCCGAGCCCAGCGCGTCGGCAAAGGCCTGTGCGATCCACCGCGGGTGGGCGTGAGCGAAGGCGGTGTAGCCGATCGGATCACTCGCCGGATCGGGAGCCAACTCCGCCACCCAGCTCTGTTCGTCGCGGCCGCTGATGGTTCGTAGCACGGCGTTGACGAAACCGGCTCGGGCAGAATCGAATTCGATGCCCGCTTGTTCGACGGTGGTGGACACCGCGGCGTGCGCGTCGACCCGGGTGCGCAGCAATTGGTAGGCGCCGAGCCGCAGCAGATCGAGCAGCATCGGGTCGATGGATTGCGGGGGGCGCCCGGCGGCCGCTCCGATGATCGCGTCGAGCAGGCCCTGGCTGCGACAGGTGCCGTAGGTCAGTTCGGTAGCGAACGCGGCGTCGCGACCGCTGATTCCGCGCTCGCGCAGCAGCGCAGGCAGCGCCAGGTTGGGGTAGGCATCGCGCTCGGTGACAGCCTGCAGCACGTCGAAGGCGGCGCGACGGGCCGGGTCAAGCGGCCGACGGCGTGGCCGGCGCCGGTTGGCGGTCCGAGATGGCCGACTGCCGCGTGGGCTCCCGTGGCGGCTCATACTGCTCGCGTCTCCGGGTCGAGGCGAGCGCCGCGGGCCCAGTCGACGGCGTTCATGAGCTTCTTTGCGGGTGGCTGGATTTGGCCGAGTCGGACCGCTTCTGACGCGGTGCCGATCCAGACGTCATGGCGTCCGACGTGGATACGCCCGGGTTCCAAAACCTTTGGCGCTTCGCTGTCGATGCTTACCGGCCCGAGTTTGACCCGCTGTTCACCGATGAGTGTCCATGCACCGGGCTTGGGGGTGACGGCGCGGATCCGCCGCTCGACAATCTGCGCCGGCAGGTCCCAGCGCACCCGCGCTTGCTCGACCGTGATCTTGGGAGCGAAGCTCACCCCGTCGGCGGGCTGCGGCACCGGGGCCAGCGTCCCGTCGGCGATGCCGTCAAGCGTGGTCTCCAGCAGCGCGGCACCCGAAACAGCCAGTCGGTCAAGCAGCTCGCCCGCCGTGTCCGTCGGCCGAATCTCGTCGGTGACGACGCCGTAGACCGGCCCGGAATCGAGGCTCCGCTCGATTTGGAAGGTTGTGGCGCCGGTGATCGTGTCGCCGGCGGCGATGGCCGCCTGCACGGGGGCGGCTCCGCGCCACGCCGGCAGCAACGAGAAGTGCAAGTTGACCCAGCCGTGCGGGGGGATCGCGAGCAGCTTGTCACCGAGAAGGGCGCCGTAGGCCACCACCGGGCAGCATTCGGGTGCCAGCTCAGCGAGTTCGGCGACGAATTGGGCGGAGTTGGGCCGCGGTGGCCGCAGCACCGGGATACCCAGGTCGAGAGCCGCCCGCGCCACCGGTGACGGCTCGGGCCGGCCCCGCCGCCCGGACGCCGCGTCCGGGCGAGTCAGCACTGCGATCACGTCATGCCGGGGCGAGTCCATGAGTCGACGCAACGCGGGCAAGGCGGATTCGGGAGTGCCGGCGAAGACGAGACGCACTGGCCCAGTCTAGGAATGAGACGAGCGTCGGCTCTCTTCGCGTGACGGTCAACCCATAGGACTTCCACAGCATAATAATAGTCAACTATCGCATTACTATACTGTTGCTTATAGCTACTATGGCCGTTGTGCGGCGACTGCTAGGGGCCACCGCAGCAAGGACAACGAGGTCGTTGAAGACCCGACCAAGCGTTAGGAGACTTACATGAGCATCGACCTTCCGGCCGGCGAGCACATATCGGCCGCCACCCATCGCGCGACGTGGGCAATGGGCGACTATGCGCGGATTGCGGAGGAGGTGATGGCTCCCATCGGGCCGGTATTGGTTGCCGCCACCGGTATCGGCCCCGGCGATCGCGTGCTAGACGTCGCTGCCGGATCCGGCAATG
>NZ_DASRBZ010000407.1:0-8421 GCF_035653355.1 Mycobacterium sp.
TCCGGAAAACCTGGCCTATGTGATCTATACGTCAGGTTCTACGGGGAGACCGAAAGGAGTCTTGGTTGAGCATCGGAACGTCGTAAGGCTGTTTAGGGCGACGGAGGAATTCTTCCGCTTCGACAAAAATGATGTATGGACGCTGTTTCACTCGTTTGCCTTCGACTTCTCGGTCTGGGAAATCTGGGGCGCGCTGTTGCACGGCGGGCGGTTGCTGGTGGTACCCGAGTCGGTGGCGGCCTCACCGGAAGACGTCCACGACTTACTGGTTGCCGAACACGTCGACGTCTTGAACCAGACACCGTCGGCGCTGGCGGTCCTCTCGCCGCAGGGGCTGGAGTCGACGGCGTTGCTGGTGGGTGGTGAGGCCTGCTCGGCCGAGCTCGTGGACCGCTGGGCGCCCGGGCGGGTGATGATCAACGCCTACGGTCCCACCGAGGCGACCGTGTGGGTAGCGATGAGCGCACCGCTGACGGCCCGGTCGGGTGCGCCGATCGGCTCGCCGCTGTCGGGCGCAGCGTTGTTCGTGCTCGATGAGTGGTTGCGGCCAGTGCCGGCCGGGGTGATCGGTGAGTTGTACGTCGCCGGTTCCGGTGTGGGCGTTGGGTATTGGCATCGATCCGGGTTGACCGCGTCGCGGTTCGTGGCGTGCCCATTCGGAGGGACCGGCGCCCGGATGTATCGCACCGGGGACCTGGTGTCGTGGGGCACCGACGGACAGCTGCACTACGTCGCACGCGTCGACGAGCAGGTCAAGATCCGCGGCTACCGCATCGAACTCGGCGACATCGAGGCGGCGCTTGCCGAGCTGGACGGGGTGGAGCACGCGGTGGTGCTTGCTCGCGAAGACCGCCCGGGCGACAAACGCCTCGTCGGCTATGTCACCGGCAGCGCCGACCCGGCCGAGGCTCGCGCCGCGCTGGCCGACCGGCTGCCGCCGTACATGATCCCGGCCACGGTGGTGGCCTTACCGGCACTGCCGCTGACCCCCAACGGCAAACTCGACAAACGGGCCCTGC
The DNA here is from genome assembly GCF_035653355.1 of Mycobacterium sp. Lineage (GTDB taxonomy): Bacteria > Actinomycetota > Actinomycetes > Mycobacteriales > Mycobacteriaceae > Mycobacterium. The sequence goes on from NZ_DASRBZ010000407.1 coordinate 1,020, forward strand.
CCGCACCGGAATACCGGGATGTCAACCGGTACCGCGCCCCGGCCACCCCCACTGAGCGGATTCTGGCCGAGATCTACGCCCAGGTCCTCGGCGTCGAGCGCGTCGGAGTCGACGACTCATTCTTCGATCTGGGCGGCGATTCGCTGTCGGCGATGCGCCTGATCGCCGCGATCAACAGAGCCCTCGATACCCATCTCGCGGTGCGCACGGTGTTCCAAGCGCCGTCCGTGAGAGGGCTGAGCCAGCAGTTGGCCAGGCACGATAGCGCGGCCGAAGTGGTTCCTGTCGAGGTGCTCAAGGAAGGCACGGGCGTTCCGCTGTGCTGCATTCACGAAGGTACCGGGATCAGCTACCCCTATCGCGGTCTGGCCGATTATCTGGAGTGCCCGATCATCGGCATCAACCAGATCTCGCATAACGGCGAAGCGAAACCACGATCGATTCGCGACATGGCGAAGAACTATGCGGATCGGCTGCAAGCCCTGTATCCGGCTGGGCCGTACCGGATTCTCGGCTGGTCGTTCGGCGGCGTCGTCGCGCACGAGCTGGCCATCGAGCTTCGCCGCCGGGGACACGTAGTCCAACGACTGATCATGCTCGACCCGGTGCACACCGCCAACGGCTCACCGGCAGAACAAACTTCAGAAAAACACCAAATCGAGAGTCACATCCTCGAGCGCTTCTTGGAAATGAGCGGTATCGCCATTCCCGAACAGTTGGAGCCTCTCACCTATGAGCAGGCAGAAGACCTCGTCCACCAACACCGCGAAGCGGTGGAGCTTGTCCTTCCGCCCCGAGAGCTGTTCGAGCACATGGTCCACAGCGCGCATGCCAACCAGTTCTATCTCTCCGAACACGTGCCCGACGTCTTCGACGGTGACGTGGTCATATTCTCTGCTGCGCAAAGCGAGAACGGCTCATCCCACGTCCACAAGTGGCGGCCTTACGTTGCCGGCGACATCACCGCCTACTCGGTGGACTGCACACACAATGACATGATGAGCAGCGGATGCCTTAGTACCTACGGCGACCAACTCAAGCTGTCAGTAGAAGCCTCAGGCCGCGGGTAAAGCGCCAACGGCGAGCAGAAGCGAGGCCGCCGTGTCCTACACGGTCCGAGCCAGCCGGTCGGCGAGCAGTCCGGCGAACTTTGCCGGGTCGTCGGGTACATCGCCTTCCGCCAGAACCGCGGTGCCGTACACCAATTCGGCGGTTTCAGCCAATGACGGATCGGCGCCGCGGTCGTTGTATGCCTGCTGCAGGCCTGTGACGAGCGGATGCTTCGGGTTGATTTCCATGATCCGCTTGCTGACTGGGACCGGTTGCCCCGACGCGCGGTACATACGCGCAAGCGCCGGGGTGATGCCGAAGGTCGGGGTGATCAGACAGGCCGGTGACTCAGTCAGGCGCTTCGACAACCGAACTTGCGAGACATGAGCACTCAATGTCTCGGTCAACCATGTCAGCAGGCCGGCGAAGTCCTTTTCCTGCTGCTCGCGTTCGGCTTCGCTCTTTTCATCCTCGGACTCGAGGTCGATCTCACCCCTGGCCACCGACTGCAGCGGTTTGCCGTCGAACTCGGCCACCGATCCCACCCAGATCTCGTCGACGGGATCAGTGAGCAGCAGCACCTCGTAGCCTTTGGCTTTGAACGCCTCGAGATGGGGCGACTTCAGCAGTTGCTCCCGCGATGGGCCGGTGGCGTAGAAAATCTGCTCCTGACCGTCCTTCATGCGCTCGACGTACTCAGGCAGGGTAGTTGGCTCCTCGTCGCTGTGCGTCGAGGCGAACGAGCAGAGACGTAACAGGGTGTCCTGATTTTCGAGGTCCGACATCAGGCCCTCTTTGAGGACCCTGCCGAACTGCGTCCAAAACGTGCGGTAGTCGTCCGGGCGCTCGGACTGCATGTCCTTGATTGCCGAGAGCACCTTTTTCGTCAGCCGTCGACGGATCGCCGCGATGTGCCGATCCTGCTGCAACATCTCGCGGGAGACGTTCAGGGACAAGTCTTCTGCGTCCACGACTCCCTTGACGAAGCGCAGGTAGTGCGGCATGAGCTGGTCGCAGTCGCCCATGACGAACACCCGCTTGACATACAGCTGCACCCCCACCTTGGCGTCCCGGTTGTACAGGTCGAACGGGGCGAGCGACGGAATGAATAGCAGGGCCTGGTACTCGAACGTGCCTTCGGCTTTCATCGGGATGACCTCTAGCGGGTCGTCCCAGGCGTGGCCGATGTGCTTGTAAAACTCCTTGTACTCCTCCTCGGAGACTTCGTCTTTGGACTTGGCCCACAGCGCCTTCATCGAGTTGAGGGTCTGGGTCTCGATGGTGACTTGCTCTTCACCGCCCTGCGCCTCACCTTCTTTCGAGGCCGGGGTACGTCGCTCGACCTCCATCCGGATGGGCCAGGCGATGAAGTCGGAGTACTTCTTGACCAGCTCGCGGATCTTCCACTCCGCGGTGTAGTCGTGCAGCCCGTCCTCGGCGTCTTCCGGCTTGAGGTGCAGCGTCACCGATGTTCCCTGCGGGGCGCCGTCGACGGATTCGATGGTGTACGTCCCGTCACCGCTGGACACCCACCGGGTGGCGTCGCTTTCGCCTGCTTTGCGCGTCAGCAGCTCGACCTTGTCGGCCACCATGAACGTGGAGTAGAAACCGATACCGAATTGGCCGATCAGTTCCTCCGAGGCGGCTGCGTTCTTGGCTTCACGCAGCCTCTGCCGCAGCTCGGCGGTGCCCGACTTGGCCAGAGTGCCGATGAGGTCCACCACCTCGTCGCGCGTCATGCCGATGCCGTTGTCGCGGACAGTCAGGATGCGTGCGTCCTTGTCCGTCTCGATCTCGATGTGCAGGTCGGCGGTGTCAACATCCAGCTCTTTGTTGCGCAGCGATTCCAGCCGCAGCTTGTCCAGCGCATCAGATGCGTTCGAGATCAGCTCTCGTAAAAAGGAGTCCTTGTTGGAGTAAACCGAGTGGACCAGCAAATCCAACAGTTGGCGAGCCTCCGCCTGGAACTCCAACTGCTCGACATGGGCGTCCATGCGATTCCCTTCGATAACACAACCTTCGACTACGGCTACTCAAAAAGATAGCACCGGGCACATCGACCACCACGGGCCGCCAGCAACTTTATGCGCGGCCGCAGATCAGCTACTGCCCAGGCCGGTGGCCAGGAGCCAGATCCCGCCTACTGTGCACATGGCCACAATGATCTTCCGACGGTGAGCCCGCGCCCAGTCGTGCAGCCGTTCCACTAGCGCTTGAGTTTTCGCCGGCCGGGCCAGATAGCTGGCAAGCGTGATCTCGACAACGACAAGCACCCCGATAACAAATGCGATCGCGGAGCTGATCTGCGTGCCGATCGCGGTTCCCGTGGCCACGATGAGAGCGACTACGTAGAGCATTTCGTCGGCTCCCGGCCCCCCGAACAGGAAGCCGATCACCCATGAGACCCACAAAGATCCGTTTTCCCACGCATTGCGGATGCGGCCGAGCAGTCGCCGGATGGCAGATCCGCCCTCGGTCGGCTCGTCATGCGCGGGCCGCAGCAGCCGCGCGATCGGCGTCGGTGTATTCGACTCCGACACCAGGGTCGACGTTGTGCCGCCAGACGTCACCAGCGGCGCTCGCTGACGCCGGCGCATCAGCGAACGCACTGTTGTCACCACCGCGACCGTTAGCACGACCACACCCAAGCCGACCTGAATATGCCGCATCACGGAACTCGCGCCCGTTCCCGGCGTGGCCACATCATGCACGACAGTTCTGAATCGTGGTGTGACGTGCAGTACCAGCAGTGGGACCACCAGGCACGGAATGCTCACCATCAAACCGCCGAACCCGTAAGCGAGCAGATTCTGCACGGGCCGCGGTCGAGAGATCACGAGGAGTGTGAGACCGACGCGTATCGGATTGATCCCTGTGAAAAGCCCCAACCCCAGCATCAGCACGGTGCTCCCCACGGTCGGAACCCTACCGGTTGCCTGTGGCCTGTTGGCTTCTTTTCAAGCTTCCCTGGCTGTTTCGAACCAGCTGGCACACGGCTAAATTATTCGCGCTTGCGCTGGGCCACCCAGCCTGCGGCGCCGTCCGCACGCATCAAGAATGGTCCCGGGCGCTTGGCGATGGCCATCGGCCGCCGTTGGCATGCCTCGTGCAACACGAACAGAGGTCGGCGTGGCGTCTCGGCCGCCACCTGCTTTGTCCGCCAGCCCGGACTCCGAGCTCCGGTAACTAGTCGGCGAGTTCAGCGCGAAGGCCAAAGTTGGTCATCACGATGTCTCTGTCAACGCTTTCAGAACTAGTCACGGGGGCGCTCTGCGCGTCTTGCCATATCACGACGAGGTCTGAAGAATCCGGGCCGAATCCTATCTCCGCAGGATCGTAGGGAATTGATTCAGCATAAATCCTGCTTAGTGTAGAAGATCTGTCGAATATTTTGCCCCACACTGGATTGATGTAGACAATCCAAATGCTGCTATCCCTCGTTCGGAGAGCGGTCTCAATGCTCGCCAAGAGCTTGGTAATCAGCTCTTCGCCAAAAGGGTTGTACAGAAAGATGACAAGATCACCCTCAGGAAGTTCGTAATCGAGAGCATCCCCGTTGACAACAGTTATCCGCGGACGCTGCGGCCACTTCTGAGCGATTACACGAGCATTCTCTTGAGCAACTTGTGCCAGCTCTGGCGTTATCTCCACACCTATGACCGCTCGAAACGGAAATTCGGAGGCCACCACTAAAGCGCGCCCTTTACCGCAACCCAGATCCACGAAAGTTGCGTCATTGTGAAGTGGGAGAACGCTCAACGCTCGACGAATGATACTCGGCTGTACGCCAAGGTAGCCGACGTAAGCGGTTGTCTTCTTAAGAGAATATCCCAGCCGTAGGACGGATCCAGGCAAGGCTCCGCTGGTTCGTACTCCGTACTGATTGTCAAATGGATGCACGGGGACTAAACGCATCAACCTTTTATCGTAGTATCCGAAAAGCATCCGACGGATCGGCTCAAAACGAGCGGCGAGCTCGATGCAACGAAAAACCAATCGGGCCGATCGCGGTAAACTACTGGTCTGCATATAACCGCCTCACCTCATACTCGCTCGGTTATGATCTTACGCACAAAAGGAGGCCCTTCAGCAGGCTAACGGAGGAAGCTACGGGTTCAAACAACTTACGCGCCCCATAAGAACGTGACATTGGGCATGAGCATAATAAGGGTTCGGCGATCTTGGCACACAACGTTTACACAGAAACCATAGCGTCGGGACTGGCATCGGGTTATCGTTCGTGATGTGCTCGCCGAGGGGGGCTTTTGAAGTGGCGCAAAGTCCATCGTCTGCCAGAAGTTTCTCATCGAGTTTGGCGGCCGCATTCAAATGATCTACAAGCGGGCCCACGCGTCCAGCGCCAACGTACAACCGGTCGGCGGCAACATCACCGACGCTGGCGATGCCGTCGCTTCAGCTGGGCTTGAGGCAGTGGGTTAATCGTGGCATCACCAGAGCCGGGACGGAACGGTACGGCTAATGAGCTTGTCCGAGCGCTCGGTGGCCGCTCGAACGCCAAGGCCCGTTCGGTCACCTCGCGACCAGGCTCGGGCTTGCTGCCACTGTCGATTTCGCAGACTCGGCTCTGGTATCTCAGCCAACTTGCACCAAACTCACCGGCATACAACGAGCTGATCACAATCAGCAAGGCGGGACCGCTTGACGTGGACGCGCTGCGCCATGCGCTCAGCGAAGTGGTCGCAAGACATGAAGCGTTGCGCACCACGTTCAAAACCGTTGACGGTGTGCCTCATCAATTTGTCCGAGAGCCAGCGGAAGTCGAGCTACCCGTCACCGATTTGTCCAACCTAGGGCCCCAGGAGGCTATGCAGCGAGCGACCGAGATCGCCGCCGCCGATGCGCTGCGTCCCTACGATCTTGCCGAAGGGCCGTTGGTTCGTCCGCGGCTGATCCGCATCAATGAGCGCAACCACCGGCTCTACTTGGGACTACACCAGCTCGTTTTCGACGGGCCAACGTTGCAGCGCGTGGTGCTCGCAGAGCTGACAGCTCTGTACAACAGCTACGCCAGCGGCCGGCCGTCGTCGCTGCCCGACCCGCAGGCACAGTACGCCGACTACACGACGTGGGAGCTCAATTGGGTCGACAAGCCTCAGGTCGTCAACCGCATTGCCAACTGGCGCAAGCGGATGGCTGCCAGCATGCCCATCCAGCTGCCGCTCGATCACCCGCGACCGATCCATCAGACCTTTGCCGGCGGAACGATCCCGCTGACAATTGAACGAACCACCGTTGAAGGGCTGCGCGGCGCGGCTCGGGCCGCGGGCGGCACGCTATTCGATGCACTTGCTGCCGCATACGCGTGGTGGCTACATCTTTACGCCGACTCTACCGAGGTCGTATTCGGCAGCATGCATGATCTGCGGGAGCGCGAAGACCTGCGAGCGGTCGCCGGCCACTGCGTCACCCCGGTGGTCCTGCGATGTGAGGTGTCGGGCGACGAGAGCTTCACCGCCCTGGTCGGCCGAATTCGTCGTGTTGTCGCCGAAGCGTTCAGCGAGGCGGTGCCGTTCGATGCCTTGGTCGCCAGCCTGGAGGTGCCACGAGATCGGCGCAGCAATCCGCTTTTTCAAACCGCGTTGCTATTTCAGCCGCCCACGTCCGCGGCGGACGGATGGTCACTGCAGGTGATGGACCCCGATCTTCGCGACGCCGTGGGATCGGCACAGTTCGACATCATTATTGAACTGGACGAGCGGCCCGAGGGACACCTCGCGGGTGGGCTGGTCTTCAGCGCGGATTTGTTCGACCGCCAGACAGCACGCGAAATGGCGTTGAACTGGCGCCGCTTGCTTGACACCGTTACCGCGGCGCCCGAAATACCGATGTCCGATCATGATCTGGTCACGCCCGACGAGCGTCGCCGTCAGCTCAGTTGGAATCGTGCCGCCGAGCACGGTATTTCGTCGCAATGCGTGCACCACATCATCAGCTCGCAGGTCGAACGCACACCCGACGCGGTAGCGGTACAGGTCGGCGACACGAGGTTGACGTATCGGCAACTGGACGACCGCGCGGCGGGCATCGCTTTGCGATTGGCGCAGGAGGGTGCCGGGCCCGGGACTGTGGTGGCCGTGCTCCTGGACCGCACACCTGATCTGGTCGCGGCCATTCTGGGAGTTCTCAAATCCGGCGCAGCGTGCGTGCCCCTGGATCCCCGTCAGCCCGCGGCCCGGAACACCTTCTGCATCAAGGACGCCGGCGCGAACATCGTTCTCACCGACGATCAGCTGCCGGCCGCCGATGACCTGGTTACGGCAACCACAATCAAGCTCGGCGATCTAGGGCCGCACCCAGGTCGCCAGCTTGCCGAGCCACGCACCGTGTCTTG
>NZ_DASRBZ010000408.1:0-4772 GCF_035653355.1 Mycobacterium sp.
CCGGCCAGATCGCCGAACTCGCCGAGCGCACCCTGGCCGGGTCGTTTCGCACCATCGATCCCAGTGAGTGCCGGGTGATCCTGCTGGACGCCGCGCCGGCGGTGTTGCCGCCGATGGGCACAAAACTCGGCGGCAAAGCGCAGCGCCGGCTGGAGAAGATGGGCGTCGAGATCCAGCTCAACTCGATGGTGACCGCCGTTGACTACCAAGGGATTACGGTCAAGGACAAAGACGGCAGCGAGCATCGCATCCAATGCGCGTGCAAGGTGTGGGCGGCCGGTGTGCAGGCCAGCCCGCTGGGCAAGGTCCTCGCCGAGCAGTCTGACGGGACCGAGGTGGATCGCGCCGGCCGGGTGCTGGTGCAACCGGACCTGACGGTCAAGGGCCACCCGTATGTGTTCGTGATCGGCGACCTGATGGCCGTGCCGGGTGTGCCGGGGATGGCGCAGGGCGCAATCCAGGGCGCGAAGTACGCAACCAAGTGCATCAAGCATGCGTTGAAAGGTCACGACGATCCCGGTCACCGGGCGCCGTTCAAGTACTTCGACAAAGGCAGCATGGCGACGGTGTCCAGGTTCAGCGCGGTCGCACAGGTCGGCAAGCTGGAGTTCGGCGGCGTCCTCGCATGGCTGGCCTGGCTGGTGCTGCACCTGGTCTATCTGATTGGGTTCAAAAACCGCTTCACTACCCTGATCCACTGGGGGGTGACCTTTTTGGGCCGCAGCCGCAGCCAGATGGCCATCACCAGCCAGATGATCTACGCCAGGTTGGCGATGAGCAAGCTCGGCGAGCAGGAGCAGGGCGCCCTGGCCGCCGCCGAACGCGCCGAGGAAGCCGAGCAGAAGGCAGCCGGCTAGTACCCGGCGTTCAGGAGACAGTGACGACGCTCAGGACACAGTGCCGACGCTCAGCGACCGGATCGCCTGGACTTCGTTGGCCTGGAAGGGCCGTCCGTCGGGGCGTAGCAGGTCGTGGAACCACGGGTTCGGAATTGTCTGGTACGGGTGATCCCAGGAGTCCCATGGGAAGTAGGTCTGGGTCTTCCCGGCGACCAGGCCCCAGTTGATTGCACCGACGTTGTAACGCTTCGCAATTGGCAGGATGGTCTGAATAGTGCTGCCCAACGGGCGAGCCATGTACTCGGTGCAGAGGATGGGCCGGCCCAGTGGAGTGAGCTCATTGATCCGGCTCTCGAAGTTCGCAGGCTCGCCATAGCAGTGGAAGGTGACCACGTCGGCGTTGTCCAGCTGAATGCCGGCAATTGTGCTGCGCTGTGAGGCATCTGCCCACGCACCGTCCCACACGCCGCTCGTCAACGGCTGGCTGGGGTTCACCGAACGCGCCCACTGGAACACCTGGGGAAGCAGGTCTGCGACAAGCTGCTGCTTGTCTTTCCGTTCGACCGAGCTGTACACACGCGCGGGGTTGTCGGGTTCGTTCCAGACGTCCCAACCCAAAACCCGGTCGTCATTACGGAATTGGCTCACCACTCCCGTCACATAGTCGTACATCGTGCGGATGTAGCGGCGGTCGTCGAGTCGTTCTGCGCCCGGGCCCTGGACCCAGCCGGAGTTGTGCACGCCGGGCCGAGGTGCGCGCTGCGGGCCCAGTTTCGGCAACGGGTCCCAACACGAGTCGAACAAGACGAACAGCGGCTTGATGCGGTGGCGCGCCGCGATGGCCACGAACTGCGCCAGACGAACTTGAAAGCCGCGGTGGTCCTGCGCCCACAGCAGATCGTGAAGGAAGACCCGCACCGTGTTGAGCCCGTGAAACCGCGCCCAACCCAACTCGGTGTCGATGCGCCGGGGGTCGTAGGTGCCCGACTGAAACATCTCGAGCTGATTGATGGCATTCGCGGGGATGTAGTTGGCGCCGACGAGCCAGCCTTGCGCCTGATACCAGCGGTTGGCACGGTCCGGTGACCACCGGGTCGCCTCGCCGGTGGCTCGGGGCGGTTCCGCAGCGGCGCGCGGTGCTCGTGCCAGTGCAGCGCCTCCTGCCAGCATCAGCGGTAGCTTCAGGACCGTTCGACGGTACACGAAGTGACCATAATTTGGCCGAGGCCCAATCCCCGGTATCTGCTTAGCGAGTCGGGCTAGTTTGCGTTGAGAATTGTTATCTGGCCGTCACCCGCAGTGCCCCTAGGGCGTCGAAATCGACGCTTTGCAGCGGAAGTTCGAGTACCGGCCTGCAAAGGGTCGATCTCGGGGTGAGGAGTGTTAGCGCAGGGCGTGGTCGAGGTCGGCGATCAGGTCGTCGGTGCTTTCCAGCCCGACCGAGATCCGCACCACGTTGTCCCCCAGACCGATCGCGGCTCGTCCCTCGGCTCCCATCGCGCGATGTGTCGTCGTCGCCGGGTGGGTGATAAGCGATTTCGCGTCGCCGAGGTTGTTGGAGATATTGATCAGCCGCAGCTTGTCGACCACCTCGAAAGCCCGCTGCTTTGCCACATGCTCCGGCGCGTCGAGCGCGAACGTGACCACGGTGCCACCGCCCGTCATCTGGCGCTTGGCCAGGTCGTACTGGGGATGCGACGCCAGATACGGGTAGCGCACCCAGCTGACCGCGGGATGGCTCTCCAGGAATTCCGCCACCCGCTGCGCCGAGGTGTTGGCGTAGTCAACCCGAATGGCCAGTGTCTCAAGGCCTTTCAATAGCAACCACGCGTTGAAGGCACTGATCGCTGGGCCGGTGTGGCGCATCAGCTTCTGCACAGGGCCGTCGATGTACTCCTTGTCGCCGAGGATGGCCCCACCCAGCACCCGGCCTTGCCCGTCCAGGTGTTTGGTACCCGAGTACACCACCACATCGACACCGAGCGGAAAGCCCTGCTGCAGCAGCGGCGTCGCAAAGACGTTGTCCAGCACGACTTTCGCGCCCGCCGCATGCGCCATCTCGGTGACCGCGGAAATATCTACCAACGACTGCATCGGGTTTGACGGTGTCTCGAAGAACACCGCCTGAGTTGGCTCCGAGAGCGCCTTCTCCCATTGCGCAAGGTCGTCGCCGTCGACGAACACGGTCTTGACTCCCCACCGCGGCAGAATCTCGTCGCACACCACGAAACACGAGCCGAAGAGGCTTCGCGCGGCCACCAGCCGGTCGCCGGCACCCAGCAGCGCGCCCAGTGAGACGAACACCGCCGCCATGCCGCTCGCGGTGGCGAACGCCGCCGGTGCGCCCTCGATCAGGCGCAGCCGCTCCTCGAACATGCTGATGGTGGGGTTGCCGTAGCGCGAGTACACGTAGCGGTCGGTCTCGCCGGCGAACGCCTTCTCCGCGGCGTCGGCGGACTCGTAGACGTAGCCCGAGGTCAAATACAGCGCCTCGGCGGTCTCTTCGAACTGCGACCGGATGATCCCGCCGCGCACCCCGATCGTCGCCGGTCCCACGCCGTCGGGCAGCGGCTCCGGTGTTCGCGCCGAATGCTGGTCGGTCATGACTGCTTCCAGGGCAGCCCAATTGCCCGCCAGCCGGACCCGCCGCGATGGCCGGCTTCGTCGAGGTGGCCCTCGAAACCGTCCAGCACGTTGTACGCCGGGGTGATGCCGACCTCGGTCGCGGCCACAGCCGCGCCGACCGAGCGGTTGCCGGAGCGACACAAGAAGATCACCGGGCGGTCTTGGCGCGGCGGGACATGCTCCAGCAATTCGGTGACGAAGTTCTCGTTGCGCTTCCCGTCGGAGCGGTTCCATTCGATGTAGACGACATCGCGGCCGAGGCTGGATAGGTCGGGCACTCCGACGAAGCGCCATTCGGCGTCGGTGCGCACGTCGACCAGCACCGCCTCGGGATTATCACTGAGCAGCTTCCACGCCTGCTGGCAAGTGATATCTCCTGCATAGCTCACTTGCGTGAGTCTCGCATACTCAACTGGGCCCCGGCGAACTCGGCGGCTGCCACACCTTGCGCAGGGCGGACGACACCTGGCGAGCGCGATCGCGCGCTGCCGACACGTCAGGCGCGGTGGCCAGTGACACGCCCAGCCTGCGCGGCGCTTCCGGCTCGTGGTGAGCAAAAACCCTGATGTCGCTCTCGGGCACCCTCAGCGCATCGGCCAGCGCGCGGGCATCGGCCTTGGGCTCGAGGGCCTCGCGCCCGGCATACATCACCTGGGCCCCTCCCGGCGAGATCATGATGGTGTCGATCGCGAGACCGAGAATTGCGCGGGCGGCCAGCTCGAATACCGACAACCGCTGGGTGCGCAACGTCACCAGGCCGCTCTCATAGGGGCGGGCGGTGACGTCGCAGAAGTAGACCTCGTCGCCGCGGATCATCAATTCGACCCCGAAGACGCCGCGGCCGCCGAGCGCCTTGACGATCCGCGCAGCGATCGACTTGCCGGCATCCAGCGCGGCGTCGCTCATCTGCTGCGGCTGCCAGTACTCGCGGACGTCGCCGGTCGCCTCGCCATGCCCGATCGGCACGCAGAACTCGGTCACCGGCCCCTTCGGCCCGTCGCTGCGCACGGTGAGCAGGGTGACGTGGTAGTCGACCTCGACCACGGTTTCCGCCAGCACCCGGGTGCTGGTGACCCGCCCCCCGGCGGCAACCGCCCGCTGCCAGGCGGGTTCGACGTCGGCGGGCCCCGACACCAGCGACCGGGCCTGAGCGGCCGCCGCACCCACCGGCTTGACCAGCAGCGGATAGCCGGCGTGGGCGGCGACGGCCCTGAGTTCGTCGAGCGAGCCGGCGAACCAGAACGGCGCGGTGGGCAGGCCCAGCTCGTCGGCGGCCAGACGTCGCAAACCCTCGCTGTCGGTGGACAG
>NZ_DASRBZ010000409.1:0-16259 GCF_035653355.1 Mycobacterium sp.
TTGGTCGTCGCCTTCTTGGCCGGGGCCTTCTTGGCCGCCGACTTCTTGGCAGGCGCCTTGGTCGCGCTCTTGCGAGCCGCCTTGGTGGCCTTCTTTGCCGGTGACTTCTTTGCTGCCTTCTTGGCGCCGCCAGCGCCAACACCACGTTTCACAGCCGGTCCTTCCGATGGGAGGCGCTGCGCGCCAGAGACAACCGCTTTGAACTGGGCACCGGGACGGAACGCCGGCACCGACGTTGGCTTCACCCTGACCGTCTCTCCGGTGCGCGGGTTGCGCGCTACGCGAGCTGCGCGGCGCCGCTGCTCGAATACGCCGAAGCCGGTAATAGTGACGCTTTCGCCCTTGTGCACTGCGCGCACAATGGTGTCGACGACGTTCTCGACAGCGGCAGTTGCCGATCGACGATCCGAGCCCATTTTCTCTGTGAGTACGTCGATGAGCTCTGCTTTGTTCATGCAAACCCTCCGAAGTCAGTGGCCCTCTTTGGACCGACTAAAAGACACGGTAAACCCTCACATGGTTGATTTCCAAGAGCCACGCGCAATTTCAGGCGTCTCTAGCGAACTTTTTAGGAATCCGCTTGCCGCCCTTGGCCGGTGGCGAGGGCTCAAAATGGGCTGCCGATAGGCCCCACGGATAGGCGAAATTCCGCTCGAATCGACCCCTCAGCAGAGAGGAACTGTGTGCGGCTTCCAATCGGGACGGGCAGCTTCGAAAGACTCGATTTGGTCGAGTTTCCGCAGCGTAAGGGCTATATCGTCAAGTCCTTCGAGCAGTCGCCAGGCGGTGTAGTCGTCAATCTTGAACGGCAACACCACCGTTCCGGCGGTGATATTTCGATCTTGAAGATTGACAGTGATTTCCAGCCCCGGGCTGCCCTCGATGAGCTTCCAGAGAAGTTCCACCCCATCTTGGGTAACTTCGGCCGCCAAGAGCCCCGACTTACCCGCGTTGCCCCGGAAAATGTCGCCGAAGCGGGACGAGATCACCACCCGGAATCCGTAGTCCATCAGTGCCCACACAGCGTGCTCACGCGATGATCCCGTACCGAAATCGGGTCCGGCGACCAGTACTGAACCTCTGTCGAATGGGCTGAGATTGAGAACGAACGACGGGTCGGTCCGCCAGGCCGCGAACAATCCGTCGGCGAAACCCGTTCGGGTGACCCGCTTCAAATAGACCGCCGGAATGATCTGATCGGTGTCGACATTTGACCGCCGCAGCGGTACACCGATGCCGGTGTGGGTGCGAAATGCTTCCATGCTCGTCTCCTGTTCCGATACTCAATCCAAATCGGCCGGCGCGGACAGCTTGCCGCGCACGGCGGTAGCGGCTGCGACCGCCGGCGACACCAAATGCGTGCGGCCGCCCTTGCCCTGCCGCCCTTCGAAGTTGCGGTTGGAGGTGGCAGCACAGCGCTCCCCCGGCGCAAGCTGATCGGGGTTCATTCCGAGACACATTGAGCAGCCGGCCTGGCGCCATTCGGCGCCGGCAGCGGAGAAAATTTCACCGAGCCCTTCGGCTTCGGCCTGCGCGCGCACCCGCATGGAACCGGGGACGACCAGCATCCGTACCCCGGGAGCCACCTTGCGGCCTCGTAATATCTCGGCCACTGCGCGCAGGTCCTCGATTCGGCCGTTGGTACACGAGCCGACGAACACCGCATCAACCGAAATGTCGCGCATTGGCGTGCCCGGCCGAAGGTCCATGTACGCCAACGCCTTCTCCGCGGCTTGGCGCTCGCTGTCATCGGTCATCAGCTCGGGGTCCGGCACGGCCGCAGACAACGGCACCCCTTGTCCGGGGTTGGTTCCCCAAGTGACAAATGGACTCAACGAAGCCGCATCCAGATAGATCTCGGTGTCGAACTCTGCGCCGGGGTCAGTGCGCAGCTGGTTCCAAGACGCCACGGCGGCATCCCACTGCTCGCCCGTCGGCGCGTGTGGTCGGCCGCGCAAGAATTCGTACGTAATCTCATCCGGCGCCACCATGCCCGCACGCGCGCCGGCTTCGATACTCATATTGCAGATCGTCATCCGGCCTTCCATCGACAGCGATTCGATGGCGCTGCCGCGGTATTCGATGACATGTCCCTGCCCGCCGCCGGTGCCGATTTTCGCGATCAACGCCAAAATGACGTCCTTGGCAGTAACTCCGGCAGGCAGCTGACCGTCGACGTTGACCGCCATCGTCTTGAACGGCCGCAGCGGCAACGTTTGAGTCGCCAGCACGTGTTCCACCTCGGAGGTGCCGATTCCGATCGCCAACGCACCGAAAGCGCCGTGGGTCGACGTGTGGCTGTCACCGCAGACGATCGTCATTCCTGGCTGGGTGAGACCCAACTGCGGTCCCACCACATGCACGATGCCCTGCTCGATATCCCCCATCGGGTGCAAGCGGATGCCGAATTCGGCGCAGTTGCGCCGCAGCGTTTCCACCTGGGTGCGCGACACGGGGTCGGCAATCGGTTTGTCGATGTCGACGGTCGGCACGTTGTGATCCTCGGTGGCAAGCGTCAAGTCGGGCCGCCGCACCCTACGCCCGGCCAGCCGCAGTCCGTCGAAGGCCTGCGGGCTGGTGACCTCGTGCACCAGATGCAAGTCGATGTAAATGAGGTCCGGGCCGTCGCCATCACCGGACGCCACAACATGGTCGTCCCAGACTTTCTGCGCCAACGTGCGTGGCACTGACATGTTTCGCCTCGATTCTCTGCTTGTCGCCTCGCGGACCGATCTGAATCGCTTTCTCACATTGTGAGACGCTAGTATCTGTATATGAGACATGATAGCGGGATCGGAGTGCTCGACAAAGCCGTGGGTGTATTGCACGCGATCGCGGAATCGCCATGCGGTTTGGCCGAACTGTGCGACCGCACCGGACTGCCCCGCGCTACCGCGCACCGATTGGCAGCCGGCCTCGAGGTGCACCGTCTGCTGGCGCGCGCTGGTGATGGCCGCTGGCGCCTCGGTCCCGCGGTTAGCGAATTGGCGGCCAATGTCAATGATCCGCTGCTGGCCGCCAGCCCCGAGGTGCTGGCGCAGCTGCGCGAGATCACCGGCGAAAGCGTGCAGCTCTACCGCCGCGACGGCGAGTGGCGAATTTGTATAGCCGCGCTGGAACCACCTGCCGGCCTTCGGGACACGGTTCCAGTTGGCGCGCGCTTGCCGATGACGGCGGGGTCGGGCGCCAAGGTGCTGCTGGCGTACAGCGACGCGGCAGCCCAGCAAGCCATCCTGCCGGCCGCAAAATTCAGCGAGCGTGCGCTAGCGGATGTGCGCCGACGCGGCTGGGCACAAAGCGTTGCCGAACGTGAGGCCGGTGTGGCCAGTGTCTCGGCGCCGGTGCGCGATGCCAGCGGTGCGGTGATCGCCGCCGTTTCGGTGTCCGGACCGATCGATCGGATGGGCCGCCGGCCCGGCGCGCGTTGGGCTGCCGACTTATTGGCTGCAGCCGACGCCATCACTGCGCGACTTTGACGCTCGCCTTTCTGCGGCGTCGACTGTGCGTCTACGTCATCGACGGTGCGTCTACGGCGAGATCGGGGCCGAATTCTCACCCTCAGCGCACGCTCGATGCCGTCGTCGAAGTCGAATTCGCCGGTGTGGCCGCAGCCTTGAAATGACGAACTGACAGACTGACGCCATGGGGACCAATCAGCGCGCGCAGATTGTCATGTCGGAGGCCGAAATCGCCGATTTTGTCGCCCGCAGCCGCACGGGCACGCTGGCCACCATCGGACGCGACGGCCAGCCGCACCTGACCGCGATGTGGTACGGCGTGGTCAACGGTGAGATCTGGCTGGAGACCAAAGCCAAGTCGCAGAAGGCGATCAACCTCCGGCGCGACCCGCGGGTGAGCTTCCTGATCGAGGACGGCGACACGTACGACACACTGCGCGGGGTGTCCTTTGAGGGCGTCGCCGAGATCGTCGAGGATCCCGACGCCACCTTCCGCGTCGGCGTCAGCGTCTGGGAGCGCTACACCGGCCCCTACAGCGACGAGCTGAAACCAGCGGTCGACCAGATGATGCACAAGCGGGTCGCTGTGCGCATCGTCACACGCCGCACCCGGTCATGGGACCATCGCAAGCTCGGACTGCCGCACATGCCGGTCGGCGGCTCGACCGCGCCGAGCGTCGTTGGCGGGTAGGTGGCGGTACCGGGCAAGCCCGGCGAACACCAGTGGATGAGTAGCCCCGATGGGATTCGAACCCACGCTACCGCCGTGAGAGGGCGGCGTCCTAGGCCGCTAGACGACGGGGCCAGAACCGATCCGAGCTGTCAGCATAACCCAACTCGGCATACCCGCCTAACCGCTTGGGGCGGGCATATCTTGCTGGGGTACCAGGACTCGAACCTAGAACGGCTGAACCAGAATCAGCTGTGTTGCCAATTACACCATACCCCATTGGCTGCCTAAAAGCGCTGGTCAGAACCCTTTTCGGATTCCGCCAGCGGCATACGGCCAACCGCTCGCCGGCCGGTGCGGCCGACGTGCAGATTACCAAAGCTTAGCCGTCTGAGCCGCACCGGTCGCGGGCCGCACGCAGGCGTTGCAGGCTGCGCTCGCGCCCGAGCAGCTCCAAGGATTCGAACAACGGCGGGCTGACCGATGTTCCGGTGACGGCCACCCGCACGGGGCCGAACGCTTTTCGTGGTTTCAGCGCGAGGTTTTCCACCAGCGCAGCCTTGAGCGCGGCCTCGATATGCGCGGTGGTCCAGTCCCTCACGCCATCGAGTGCCGCCACAGCGGCATCGAGCACCACCCCGGCGTCCTGTCCCAGCTCCTTGGCGGCGGCCTTGGGGTCGAGCTCGTACTCATCGTCGTTGAAAAACCGCAACAGCTCCCATGCATCAGCCAACACGACGATTCGGGTCTGCACGAGCTCGGCTGCCGCCGCGAATCCCGCGTCGTCCAGGCGGGTGTCATACCGGTGCACAGCGAAGTAGTCACGCAGCCGTGCGGTGAAATCGTCGCCATCGAGCAGCCGGATGTGCTCGGCATTGATTGCGTCGGCCTTCTTTTGGTCGAACCGGGCCGGGTTGGGGTTGACGTCTACCACGTCGAAAACCGCGACCATTTCCTCGAGGCTGAACACGTCACGGTCACCCGAAATCGCCCAGCCCAGCAACGCAAGGTAATTCAGCAGCCCCTCAGGAATGAAGCCGCGATCTCGGTGGGCGAACAGATTCGACTGTGGGTCACGCTTCGAAAGTTTCCTGGTTCCCTCGCCTAAAACCGTTGGGAGGTGGGCGAATTCAGGGATCTGTTCGGCCAGGCCTATTCGCATCAGTGCCTGATACAACGCGATCTGGCGCGGAGTCGACGGCAGCAGGTCCTCGCCACGCAGCACATGGGTGATCTTCATCAAGGCGTCGTCGACGGGGTTGACCAACGTGTACAACGGATCGCCACTCGCACGGGTCAACGCGAAATCGGGCACCGTGCCAGCCGCGAACGTGGTGGGTCCACGCACCAGATCGTGCCAACCGAGATCGTGGTCCGGCATCCGCAGCCGGATGACCGGTTTGCGACCCTCCGCCAGATACGCCGACCGCTGGGCATCGGTGAGATCGCGGTCGAAGTTGTCGTAACCCAGTTTGGGGTTGCGCCCGGCGGCGATGTGGCGGGCCTCGACCTCCTCGGGGGTCGAAAATGCCTCGTACGCCTCCCCGGCCTCGACCAGCCGGTCGATAACGTCGCGGTAGATGCCTTTGCGCTGCGATTGCCGGTACGGCCCATAGGGTCCACCGATCTCCGGCCCCTCGTCCCAGTTCAAGCCGAGCCAGCGCAGCGCGTCGAGCAGTGCAAGATAGCTTTCCTCGCTGTCACGTCCGGGATCGGTGTCTTCGATACGGAAGACGAACGTGCCGCCGGTGTGCCGGGCATAGGCCCAGTTGAACAATGCGGTGCGAATCAGCCCGACATGCGGAATCCCGGTGGGCGACGGGCAGAACCGGACCCGCACGCCGCTGCTCATGAATCTCCTTTCCGGACAACAGGATTGGTGAGAGTGCCGATACCTTCGATGGTGATGCTGACGGTGTCGCCGTCCTCGATGGGACCGACACCCTCGGGTGTTCCAGTGAGGATGAGGTCGCCGGGCAATAACGTCATCACCGCCGAAACCCATTCCACGATCGCGCCGACGTCGTGGATCATCAGCGAGGTGCGGCTGCGCTGTTTGACTTCGCCGTTGACCTCGGTGCGCAGCTCGAGGTCGGCCGGGTCGATATCGGTGACGATCCACGGGCCGACCGGGCAGAACGTGTCGTGCCCCTTGGCTCGGGTCCACTGCCCGTCGGCCTGCTGCTGATCGCGGGCCGTTACGTCGTTGCCGATGGTGTAGCCCAGGATGCTGTCGGCGGCGTCGGCAGCGGTCACGTCCTTGCACGGCCGGCTGATCACCGCGGCCAGCTCACCCTCGAAGTGCACTGGCGATGCGTTGGCAGGCAGGCGGATTGGCACGTTCGGTCCGATGATGGCGGTGTTGGGCTTTATGAAGATCACGGGGTCGGCCGGCGCGGTGGCGCCCATTTCGGCGACGTGGGCGGCGTAGTTTTTGCCGACGCAGATCACCTTGCTCGCCAGCATGGGAGCCAGCAGTCGCACATCGGCCAATGGCCACGAGCGTCCGGTGAACGTCGGTGTGCCGAAGGGGTGTTCGGCGATTTCGCGAGCGGTCATCCCGGCGGAGTCGCCGATCTCACCCTCGATGCTGACGAAAGCGACGCCGTCGGGGCTGGCGATTCGACCAAGGCGCATTCGTGACAGCCTAACTGGATCCCGCTCCCCTACCGCGCGGTGACCATCCCGACGAGGAAGTCCTCCAAGTGTTCGCGGCTGACGTCGAGTTCGCCCCGCAGCCACAGTGTCACCAGCTCGAAGCCGCCGGCGACCAGGATGAGCGCGGCCAAGTCGATGTCGGGGTCCAGGGCATCCTGCCCGGCCAGCAGCACCCGCCCTTGATCGGCCATCACCTGCGCCAGCATCTTGATCAGATCACGCCGTCGCGCGCGCAATGCCTCCGTGGCCTGCGATTCCAGAAGCAGTCGGCCACGGCGTGGATCGTCTTCGAGAAAACCCAAACCGGTGCCTATCGCAGCCCGCGCCCGCACCACCGGGTCGGGTTCGCTGGCCTCGATCGCGGGAAGCAGCGCGTCGAACGCCCGGCCGATCTGATCGTCGAGCAGCGCCAGCAGTAATTCGTCGACGGTGCGGAAGCTTTCGTAGAAATAGCGGTCGTTCAGCCGCGCTTGCGCACACACCCCGCGCACAGTCAGGCTTCCGACGCCACCGTCGGCGATCAGATCCAATGCTGCGTCGATCAACAGCGCCTGCCGTCTGGAGCGCCGCTCACCATGGGTGGCGCCGCCATAGGTGCGCGCCGAACCCGCCACGGACACGATTGTCGCATCCTTGACCGCTCCCAGCTATCTGGTGAACACTGTCACCAGATAGCACCGCGACGCTGCGGAAGGACGCACATGAGGCCTGACGAGCAGAAACTGCCCGACCCGCCGTTCCTGTCCGGCTTCCCGCTCAACGTGTTCACCCGCCTGCTCGCACCCGGCGACATCCGCGCCACCGCTGCTCAACGGCAGTCGTTCCGCCGCTTCGCCGAGATCGGCGATCCGCTGGCCGACGATGTCGTCGCGATGATGCAACGGCTGCCGGTCGGCGAAGGCCGGCGCATGTTCGAAGTCGCCGTCGAGCAAGGCATTGAGGCGGTCGAACGGCCGCCGCAGGAACTGGTTGCCTTCTTTGCGCAGGTCGACGACGAACCGTACTGGCTCGACCGGTCCAAGCTCGATTTGGCGGTGCGGGTGACCATGCGCACTGGGCTGTGGAGCATCGCGCTGGCGCTGCCCGGGCTGGCCCTGACCGGAGGCTATCTGTCGGCGAAGGCCGACAAGCCGCTGGTCGGCACCGGCGATCTGCGGCGAATGGCTCCTCGACGGCTCAATGAGACGGCGACCTGGTACATCGACGTCACCTCGCCCGGCGGCCTGAGCCGCTTTGCTCGGGGCTTCACCGGCACCCTGCGAGTTCGCCTCATGCATGCTCTGGTGCGCGCCGCGATGTGCCGGCGCGACGACTGGAGCTTCGAGGAGTGGGACCACCCCATCAACCAGGTGCAGTTGGCCGGCACCCTCATGCTGTTCTCGCTGGCCAACTTGGCCGGATGTCAGGCGATGGGCCTGCGGTTCTCCCGGCGCGAACGCGAGGCGATCTTCCATCTGTGGCGCTACGTCGGGCTGCTGATGGGCGTGCATCCGGAGTTGCTGCCCGCTACCGAGGAGGACACCTGGCGGCTGTTCTGGCTGGAGGCCGACACCGAGTTCCAGCCCGACCAGGACTCGTACCGGCTGGCCCAGGCGCTGCATTCGGGGCAGCCCGGCGAAGACCCGCTCACGGCGCTGGCTCGCCGCTTCCTGTCGTCCTACAGCCGGTTGATCCTGGGACGATCGAATGCCGACCAGCTCGGCTTGCCCGACAACAAGCCGCTGCAGGCCGCGGTGCTGGTGACCTCGGCGCTCAACCGAGTGCTGGAATTCCGCCGGCTACTGCCAGGCGCGACGCGGCTCAGCGAGGAAGTCGGCCAATGGTCGCGGCGTCGTTTCGTCACTCGCGGCTTCACCGCGACCGGCGGCGACCGCAGCTATCGCCGCCACGACGCGCTGGCCGCCGCAGGCTGATGCCTGCAACCATGGAGACGTGCCGACAGCATCGATCAGCGCGACGCGGCGCTGGTCCCTGCTGGCTATTTCGCTGGCAGCGACGTTGTGTGCCACAGCCTTCATCAACGGCATCGCGTTCCTGATCCCCGCGCTGGACGCAGAGCGCGGGATCAGTTTGGCTGAGGCCGGACTGCTTTCGTCGATGCCCAGCCTCGGCATGGTGGTCACCCTGATCGGCTGGGGCTATCTACTGGACCTTGTCGGCGAGCGGCTCGTGCTCGCAGGTGGTTTGGCGCTCACTTCCGCGGCCGTCTTTGCCGCGGCGTCGGTTCATGGGCTGGTGGCCGTGGGGACGTTTCTGTTTGTCGGTGGCATGGCCGCCGCGAGCGCCAACACCGCCAGCGGCCGCCTGGTCACCGGCTGGTTTCCACCCGACCAGCGTGGCTTGGCGATGGGAATCCGCCAGACGGCTCAGCCGCTGGGAATCGCGTTGGCCGCCGTGGTGCTTCCCGAACTCGGTGAGCGTGACTTCTCCGTGGCGCTGTTGTTTCCAGCGGTGCTCTGTGCCGCCTCGGCACTCGTGAGCGCGGTCGGGGTGCTTGACCCGCCGCGAAAGAAACGGGCTGCGGCTGAGCTTGCAGAGCTGGCCAACCCCTACCGTGGCACGGCGGTGTTGTGGCGTATCCACCTGGCGTCGGCGCTACTGATGGTGCCGCAAACCGTGGTGCTGACATTCATGCTGGTTTGGCTGATACGTGCGCACGGGTGGTCGACGGCCGCGGCGGGCGTGCTGGTGAGCGTGTCGCAGCTGCTCGGCGCGCTGGGACGCATTGCCGCCGGCCGCTGGTCGGATCGCGTCGGGTCGCGCATGCGGCCGATCCGCGTGATCGCGGTCGCCGCCGCGCTGGTCATGGTGTTGCTGGCGCTCACCGATCACCTACGCTCGCCTGTCGCGGTGGCGGCCATGGTCGCCGCGTCGGTGATCACCGTGCTGGATAACGGCCTGGCGTTCACTGCCATCCCCGAAGTCGCCGGTCCCTACTGGAGCGGGCGCGCCATGGGAGCGCAGAACACTACCCAGCGGTTGACGGCAGGTGCCGGGCCGCCGGTGTTCGGGGAATTGATCGACGCGAGCGGTTACCCGCTGGCTTTCGCGGTGTGCGCGCTGTTCCCGTTACTGGCGCTGCCGGTAGTCCCGGCGGGTGCACGGCCACACGAGGCGGACACCGCGGCCCAGGGGTTGCGGCCAGGCGTTCGGTGAGTTTCGCAACCGGTGAATCGCCAGGCGGGTGTGGAACCATGGGCTGATGCCGACGGAATCGGTCAGCATCGGGGCCCGCTGGTCGATGTTGGTTATCGCGTCGATAGCGACGTTGTCGTCGTTCCTCTTTATCAACGGCATCGCGTTCATGATTCCGGAGCTGGAGACTGACCGGGATATCACGCTGACCGAAGCCAGCCTGTTGGCGTCGATGCCGAGTTGGGGCATGGTGGTGACGCTGATCGCCTGGGGCTACGTGGTGGACCGAGCGGGTGAGCGAATCGTGCTCCGGTTGGGTTCGGGGCTGACCGCGGCGGCCGCCTTTGCCGCGGCGTCGACCCACTCACTGGTGCTGATCGGTGTATTCCTGTTCCTCGGCGGCATGGCCGCCGCCGGCGCCAACTCGGCCACCGGCCGGCTGGTGACCGGCTGGTTCCCGCCAGAGCGGCGCGGCGTGGCGATGGGTGTCCGGCAGACTGCCCAGCCGTTGGGAATTGCCTTGGGCGCCGCCGTGATTCCCGAGCTCGCTGAACACGGCTTCGCGGCGGCGATGACGTTTCCCGCGGTGATTTGCATGTTGTCGGGAATCGGGTGCGCGCTCGGTGTCCTCGACCCGCCGCGAAATCCGCGCGCGACGGCCGCCATCGAGGAACTGGCCAGCCCGTACCGCGGATCGAACGTGCTCTGGCGGATTCACGCGGTTTCGGCGGTGCTGATGATGCCGCAGACGGTGACCGTGACGTTCATGCTGGTGTGGTTGCTCAACGAGTACCACTGGTCGATCGGGGCGGCTGGTGCGCTGGTCACTGTGTCGCAGCTACTCGGCGCACTGGGCCGCATCCTGGCGGGGCGATGGTCCGACCGGGTCGGGTCGCGAATGCGCCCGGTGCGGACGATCGCCGCCGCCGCTGCCCTGACCTTCATGGTGTTGGGATTCACCGATCACATGAACTCCGAAATCGCCGAAGCGTGCATGGTGATTGCGTCGGTGATCGCGGTGCTTGACAACGGGTTGGAGTCCACTGCGATCACCGAGTACGCCGGGCCATACTGGAGCGGGCGCGCACTTGGCATGCAGAACACCAGTCAGCGGCTTGCGGCGGCCGCGGGACAGCCGCTCTTCGGCGCCCTCATCGCTGCGGGCGGCTATCCACTCGCGTGGGTGGTCTGTGGGCTGTTCCCCTTGATAGCGGTGCCGCTGGTACCTGTGGGCGTACTGCCGCCAGGACTGGAGACTAGAGCGCGGCGGCAATCCGTTCGCCGACTTCGGCGGTGGAGAGCTGTGCGTTCCCTCGAGTTGAGAGATGGGCCGCGACAGCCTGATCCACACGCGCCGCGGCGGCGTCTTCGCCGAGATGGGCGAGCAGCAGCGCCACCGACATGACCGCCGCGGTCGGGTCGGCAATGCCCTGACCGGCAATATCGGGCGCGCTGCCGTGCACCGGCTCGAACATCGAGGGGTTGGTGCCGGTGGCGTCGATATTGCCGCTCGCGGCCAGCCCGATGCCACCGCACACCGCCGCTGCCAAGTCGGTGATGATGTCGCCGAACAGGTTGTCGGTGACGATGACGTCGAATCGGGCCGGGTCGGTGACCAGGTGAATGGTGGCCGCGTCGACGTGCTGGTAGGCCACTTCGACGTCCGGGTACTTTTCGCCGACTTCCTGCACGGTTCGTGACCACAGTGCGCCAGCGAATGTCAGCACGTTGGTCTTGTGCACCAGGGTCAGATGGTTGCGGCGCAGCTGGGCGCGTTCGAACGCGTTTTGCACGACCCGGCGAACTCCGAAGGCCGTGTTGACGCTGACCTCGGTGGCCACTTCGTGGGCGGTGCCGACGCGGATTGCGCCGCCGGTTCCGGTGTAGGGGCCTTCGGTGCCTTCGCGCACCACCACGAAGTCGATCTCGGGATTGCCGCTCAGCGGGCTGCTCACCCCGGGGTACAGCCGGGCCGGTCGCAGGTTGATGTGGTGGTCGAGTTCGAAGCGGAGCCGCAGCAGAAGACCGCGTTCCAGTACACCGCTGGGCACCGACGGGTGGCCGATGGCGCCCAGCAGGATCGCGTCATGCGCCCGCAGCTCGTCGAGCACCGAGTCCGGCAGCACTTCGCCGGTGGCGTGGAAGCGGCGCGCGCCCAAGTCGTAGCTGGTCTTCTCCACATTGGGCAATACCGCGTCGAGGACCTTGACAGCTTCGGTCACCACCTCGGGACCGATCCCGTCGCCGGCGATAATCGCTAATCTCAATGGCGCCGCTCCTCCTCATCGCTTCGCTCTGCGTCGCAGGCGCGTTTCACGAGAGGTCGACCACCTCGAGCTTGTTCGCATCGACGGCCGCGGCGATGGCCGACCGGACGTCGTCGGGCACCTCACGGTCTAACCGCAACAGGATCGTCGCGCTGGGCCCTTCGGCGTCCTCGGACAGTTGCGCGGCGTGGATGTTGACACCCGCCGCACCCAGCAACGTGCCGATCTTGCCGAGCGCGCCTGGCCGGTCGATGTAGTTGATGATCAAGTTGATGCCCTCGGCGCGCAGGTCGAAGTTGCGGCCGTTGATCTGCACGATCTTTTCCACGAGTTGCGGCCCGGACAGGGTGCCGGCGACGTTGACGACAGCGCCGTCGGCACCGACTGCTCGGACGTCGACGACGCTGCGGTGGTTGGGACTTTCGGTGGCGGTGCTGATGTCGGCGGCCACTCCGCGTTCTTCCGCGATCGCCGGAGCGTTGACGAATGTCACCGGCTCCTCGATGACTGCCGAGAACAAGCCCCGCAGGGCGGAGAGCCGCAGCACTTCGACGTCTTCGCTGGCGAGCTCACCACGCGCCTGCACCGACAGCGAGACCGGCAGCTCGTCGGCAAGCGCGCCCGACAGCACACCGAGTTTGCGCACCAGGTCCAGCCAGGGCGCCACCTCCTCGCTGACCGCCCCGGCGCCGACGTTGACCGCGTCGGGAACGAATTCGCCTGCAAGAGCGAGCTTTACGCTTTCCGCGACATCGGTGCCGGCGCGGTCCTGCGCCTCTGCGGTGGAGGCACCGAGATGGGGTGTGACCACCACTTGCGCCAGCTCGAACAGCGGGCTGTCGGTGCACGGTTCTTTGGCGAACACGTCGATACCCGCCGCCCGTACGTGTCCACTGCTCACCGCGTCGGCCAGTGCCTCCTCGTCAACCAGGCCGCCGCGAGCGGCGTTGACGATGATCACGCCAGGCTTGGTCTTGGCCAGCGCCTCCTTGTCGATCAGCCCTGCGGTCTCAGGAGTTTTCGGCAAATGCACCGAGATGAAATCGGACTGAGCCAGCAACTCGTCAAGGCTCAGCAGTTCGATGCCCAGCTGGGCCGCGCGCGCCGACGACACGTACGGGTCGTAGGCCAGCAGCTGGGTGCCGAAGGCAGCCAGCCGCTGGGCGACCAACTGGCCGATACGGCCGAGCCCGACAATCCCAACCGTCTTGCCGAAGATCTCGGTGCCCGAGAACGACGACCGCTTCCATTCGTGGCCGCGCAGCGAGGCGTCGGCCGCCGGGATTTGGCGAGCCGCGGCCAGCAGCAACGCCAAAGCGTGCTCGGCGGCGCTGTGGATGTTCGACGTGGGGGCGTTGACAACGAGGACGCCGCGTGCGGTTGCGGCATCGACGTCGACGTTGTCCAGCCCCACCCCGGCGCGCGCCACGATCTTCAGCTTGGGAGCCGCGGCAAGCACTTCGGCGTCGACGGTGGTGGCCGATCGGACCAGCAGGGCGTCGGCCTCGGGCACCGCCGCCAACAGTTTCTCCCGATCGGGACCGTCGACCCAACGGACTTCGACCTGATCGCCCAACGCGGCCACGGTGGATTCGGCGAGTTTGTCGGCGATCAATACAACAGGCAAGCTCACCCGGCCAGCCTAGCGGCGATCGCTAGCGCGGCGGAGCCGGGCGCAGCGGGTCGCCGCCATCAGCCCTAGCGGCTCCAGAGAAGCCCCTTCCCGCGACATCGGCGTTTTGCAGACGACACGCCGCGAAGCGCATGCAAAGCGTCGATCTCGGGGAAGCCAATGGCCCAGCCACTCAAGCCGTTTCGGTGATCGGCCGGTCGACCCAGCTCATCAACCCGCGCAACTTCTTGCCGGTGACTTCGATGGGGTGCTCGGCGTTTTGCTTGCGCAGTTCAGCCAGCTGCTTGCCACCGTTCTCGACATCGGCGACCAGTTTCTTGACGAAGCTGCCGTCCTGGATTTCCCGCAGGATCTCGCGCATCCGTTCCTTGGTGCCGGCGTCGATCACCCGCGGTCCCGACAGGTAGCCACCGAACTCTGCAGTGTCGGACACCGAGTAGTACATCCGGCCGATACCGCCTTCGTACATCAGGTCGACGATCAGCTTCAGCTCGTGCAGCACCTCGAAGTAGGCCAACTCCGGCGGATAGCCGGCTTCGACCATCACGTCAAAGCCTGCCTTGACCAATTCCTCTGTGCCGCCGCACAACACCGTCTGCTCTCCGAACAGGTCGGTTTCGGTCTCGTCTTTGAACGTGGTCTTGATGACACCGGCCCTCGTGCCGCCGATGCCCTTCGCGTACGACAGCGCCAGAGCCAAGCCGTCGCCGCCCGGATCCTGCGCCACCGCAACCAGACAGGGCACACCCTTGCCGTCGACGAACTGCCGGCGCACCAGATGCCCAGGACCCTTCGGCGCCACCATCGCAACCGTGATGTCCGGGGCCGGTTTGATCAGCCCGAAATGGATGTTGAGCCCGTGACCGAAGAACAGCGCGTCGCCCGGCTGCAGGTTGGGTTCGATGTCGTTGGCGAAGATGTCCGGCTGCGCGGTGTCAGGTGCGAGCAGCATGATGACGTCGGCCCACTTGGCGACCCCGGCAGGGGTGTCGACCTGCAGGCCCTGCTCGGCGACCTTGGCCCTCGACTTGGAGCCTTCCTTCAGGCCGACGCGAACCTCGACGCCCGAGTCGCGCAGGCTCAGCGAGTGCGCATGCCCTTGGCTGCCATAGCCGATGACACCGACCTTGCGGCCCTGGATGATCGACAGGTCGGCGTCGTCGTCGTAGAACATCTGCACTGCCACGTGTTTCTCCTTAGTTGTTATTTGGGTCCGCCCATGCCGCGTGGACCGCGGGACAACGACACCAAACCGGACTGGACGATCTCGCGAACACCGAACGGCTCCAGCACGCGCAGCAACGCTTCGATCTTGGCCGGCGTGCCGGTGGCTTCGATGGTCAACGACTCCGGTGAGACGTCAATTATTTTGGCGCGGAATAGGTTTGCGGCTTCGCTGACTTGACTGCGGGTACCGGCATCGGCTCGCACCTTGATCAAGGCCAGCTCCCGCGACACCGAGTTGTCGTCGTCTTGCTCGACGATCTTGATGACGTTGATCAACTTGTTGAGTTGCTTGGTGATCTGCTCGAGCGGAGTGTCCTCGGCGGAGACCACGATCGTCATCCGCGACATGTTCTTCTGCTCGGTGGCGCCCACAGCCAGCGACTCGATGTTGAAGCCGCGCCGGGAGAACAGCGCGGCAACCCGTGCGAGCACGCCGGGTTTGTCTTCGACGAGGACCGAAAGCGTATGCGTGGTAGCGCTCATCACGCGTGCCCTTCGTCGGGGTCGTCGAAGAGCGGACGAATGCCGCGCGCAGCCTGGATCTCGTCGTTGCTGGTGCCGGCCGCAACCATCGGCCACACCTGCGCGTCGGCGCCGACGACGAAGTCGATCACCACCGGCCGGTCGTTGACGGCACGGGCCCGGTTGATCACGTCGACGACGTCTTCTTCACGCTCGCAACGTAATCCGACGCAGCCCAGTGCCTCGGCCAGTTTGACGAAGTCCGGGATGCGGCGCGAGTGCGTTGCCAGGTCGGTCTGTGAGTAGCGCTCGGCGTAGAACAGCGACTGCCATTGCCGCACCATGCCCAGGCTGCCGTTGTTGATCAGCGCGACCTTGATCGGCGCTCCCTCGACCGCGCAGGTCGCCAGCTCCTGGTTGGTCATCTGGAAGCAGCCGTCGCCGTCGACCGCCCACACCTCGGCGTCCGGGCGAGCGATCTTGGCGCCCATCGCCGCCGGGATAGCGAAGCCCATTGTGCCCAGGCCACCGGAGTTGAGCCAGGTGCGCGGCTTCTCGAACGAGATGAACTGCGCGGCCCACATCTGGTGCTGGCCCACCCCGGCGACATACACCGCATCGGGCCCGGCGATCTTGCCCAACGTTTCGATCACATACTCCGGGCTCAGGCTGCCGTCACTCTGCGGCCCGTAGCTCAGCGGGTAGGTCTCTTGCACACCGCGCAGGTACTGCCACCAGTCGCCGAGGTC